>CAZJTB010000379.1:0-3343 GCA_964548485.1 uncultured Chryseobacterium sp.
TACGCCCCGAAGGTCTTCACCAACTTGGCAGGCAAGTGTAGAGTGATGCGGATGGTGCTGACCACCGCCGGCCGCCCATCCTGCATGCGTGTGGCATTGATCATCAGGATGGGCAGCAAGGTGGTATCGGCGGCCGGGCGCGCGCCCGGGAATCGGCTTGCGATGCGCTGGTGAAGCAGGCCGGTGCTATCCACGGACAGTGAGGCGAAGGGCTGATGGAAGAGGCTGTCGAGGCCTGAAAGGCGCGCAGCGCGCTCGAGTGAGGCGTCCAAGGCCTGTGCCCGGTCATCGAAGCCGATGGGTGGGAAGAGCAGGTTCAGCAGGTCGGTGCTGAGCATCCGCGCCATGGGGTAGGAGAGCAGGTCATGCTGGAGTATGCTCCGGCCGTGGTACTCGCGCAGGAGGCTATTGGCGCGTTGGGGCGCGCTCAGCAGCGCATAGTAGGTTCCATTGCCCACGCTGCCGCCCGAGGCGCCGCTGAGGCAGAACAGATGGCGGCTAAGGCAGAAGCCGCTCTTCACATCGAGGCGCCCGAGCACATTGGCCACCCAGTACCCGCTCCGGCTCGCGCCGCCGTCGGCAAGCACATAGACCATCGGGTAGTGCGCGTCGGGAGGGAGCCGCTCCAGCAGGGATTCGCGCTGCGCGTACCATTTGTGAAGGTACTGGTCGAAGCTGGGTCGGCGGTCCAGCGGGCGCTCCTGGCCGGATGGCGTGGGCACCAGTGAAACATCATGCGGCTCCCCGAAGAACGAGCTCGCAATGGCTACGATGGCCAGGATGGCCAGGACGTTCACCCCGGTTAGGCGCTGGATCAACTGGCAGGAAAGCAGGGCCACCAGGGCGATGCTGAGCCCGATGAGCACCACCCCCAACGTGCCGATGCGCACGGCCACCTGCGGTGAGCAGGCTGCCGCGATGAAGACCAGGAGGATCGGAATCGACAGCAGGATGAAATGCCTGTTATAAGTGAGCTCGCGGGCCAGGTTGAACTCGCCGTTCTCGTTGCTGTTCCAGCGCTGCGCGATGCCCTTGAAGAGCTGCCTGTTCTCTTCTTGGAACCGCGTGATGAAAGGCTTGAACGCTCGTTCTACCGCCTTCACCGGGCGCATTCTGGCGATTCAGGCCATGGCGCGGGATCCCATCGCCGTAGCGCTCGACCAGTCGCGATGGCATTCCACGAGCACTTGGAAGCCGAGCTGGGCCGCAACCAAGGGGATTAAGCCGATTGCCTGCGTGGTCACGGAGGATAGCGCGATGCCTCCAAGCACCACGATCAACGTGCCGTTGAAGAACAACCGCTCTTGCCTGCGCCTGGGCAGGCTGCGTATCCATTGCGCGATCTTGTGCAGCGCGTAGTACCAGGCCGGGCCGGCAAGGAGCAGAAGCCCCAATGCCGCGTTTGAGCCAACGGACCAGCCATAGGCGCCGCTATGCAGTTGAGCCAGCAGCATGATGTTGAAGCAGCTGGCAGCGAAGAAGCGAGGCAGGTGGCGCCTGAGGCGGGGGTGCTGCCGGAGCAGGCCATCGTGGGTGTACGCGAGCAGCCTCGGAAGGTACCAGAGCGCATAGGCCATCAGCAGGGTGGCCGTATTGGCGATGAGCATGCTCCACTCCAGCTGGTTGGAGGCCACGACTACATCGCGGCCCATGGGCAGCCGCAGGAATGCAACGGCCAGCAGCGTGAGGATGGCAATCGGCACAAAGAAGATGCGAGCAATGGCAAGCCATGGCGTGAGCCGTTTGATCAGCGCTTTCAGCATGGCCAACGTGTCATAGGGGGCTTCGGCGTCGGATGCTTTCATGATCATGAAGGGGCGGTTAGCAGGCATTACGAAGCTATCCGGCCCGTGGCGTCCATGAAATACCCGATCCCGGGTATTCGCGCCAGGTGTCCTTCAATGCGGGTTCCTGGAGCCGATTACTGCACCTTCACCAGGTTCCGCACCTGCTGGCTGCCCTCATTCTGGAAGCGGGCATAGTACACGCCGGCGGGCATCGGTCCCAGGTCCACATCCACGCTGTAGGTGCCAGGCGCGGTGGGCTGGTTCAGAACGGTCTGCAGGAGCTGCCCTTGCTCGTTGAAAACCTGAATGAGCGTGCGCCCGCCATGCGTGGTGTAGCGCAACGTGGTGCGCTCGGTGAAGGGGTTCGGGTAGGCGCTGAGCAGGTTGTCGCCCGCGCGCTGGTTGGCTTCACGGATGTCGCTGCCCAGGCAGCCGCTGGGATCGATGAGGTTCAGCGGCTGGTAGGTGTTCAGCAGCACCGCGTCGATGTCCTGCTCATCGAGGCAGAACCAATCCTTCAGCACGCTGGCGTACACGCTGCGGAAATCGTACTGCATGGCCAGGTTGGTCTGGTAGGTGGCGTTGCTGGGGATCTGCGGGTTATTGCCCAGCATGCCGGGGATCACCTGCGTGCCGAAGAGGAACATGGGCTGCGCGCTGCCGTGGTCGGTGCCCAGCGAGGCATTGTCAACGATGCGGCGTCCGAATTCGCTGAAGGTCATGCCCAGCACGCGGTCCTCCAGGCCCATGAGCGAGAGGTCGTCCTGGAAGGCGTGGATGCTGTCGCTGAGGCCGCGGAGCAGGTTGGCGTGCATGCCGATGGTGTGGTCATCGTCCTCCACCTGCTGCGCGTGCGTGTCGAAGCCGCCGATGCTCACCCAGTAGATCTTGGTCTTGAGGCCGCCGCAGATGAGCTGCGCGACGATCTTGAGGGCCTGGGCCAGTTGCGCGCCTGGCGCATTGCCGGTGGGGTAGAGGGTGCTGTGGTTGCAGCCAGCCTGCGCGGCCGCCTCGATCACATCGCCGTAGAGGTCGGTTTGCCGCTGCACCTGCCGCACGAAGGAGAGCTTGCCGCCGCTGCACTGGGCAGTGGTGGGGTCGTTGTAGATGTTGCCGGTGAGGTTGAGCGAATCGTTGGTGCTGAAGATGGATGCGCCCATGCTCACGCCCTGGTACTGGAGCCCGGGTCCGATGGGGCCGCCCACGCGGATGGCGAGCGGATCGGGCATGTCCGTATTGGGGTAGCCCGCCGGATAGTTCGGGTACTCCAGGTTCAGGTAACGGCCGGTCCAGCCGGAGTTGAGCAGCTGGTTGGCATCGGCGCCGGTCTCGTAGATGTCCGTGGCGCGGAAGTGCGAGAAGTTCGGCTCCGGGTAGCTCACGCCCTGCACGATGGCCAGCTTGCCCATCTCCCAGAGCTGCTGCATGCCGGTCATGGCGGGGTGCAGGCCGGTGGCGCCCAGCCCGGCCAGGGGCAGCACGGCTCCTTGGGGGATGAGCACATAAGGGCGCTTGGTGGCCAGTACGCCGTACTGGTCGAGCGGGATCACGGTGTT
>CAZJTB010000380.1:0-3338 GCA_964548485.1 uncultured Chryseobacterium sp.
GCGCGGTGATGCCATCGACCAAGGTGAAGGCGCCGCCCTCGTTGTAGCGCTCGTTGGGAGGAACGCTCAGGGTGATGGGGCGGGCGGTGGCCTTGTTGAAGAGGAAACGGCGCTTCGCAATGGGGCCGGTGAGGTCTTCGCGCTGGAACCAGCCGTGCAGCTCGCGATCGCTGTCGATGAGCACCGGCCCGGTGTAGCGACCGAGCTTCGCGGTGGTCACATCGTACGGCGGCCTCAGCTCGGTCATGGAGAAGGAGCCGCCCGTGGCCAAGGTCATCTCCACCGCGATGCTTCCCAGCTTCGGCCCTTGCTTGGGGCGGATACTGACTTGGTACAGGCTCTTGCTCGCGTTCACCTTCAAGGCCTCCAGCTTCGGGATCTCGTTCTCCAGCCGCCGAATGAAGTCCTTCTCATCCCGCTTCCCCTTCGGTGTCCACAGCACCTCGGCCAGCGCCAGCATGCGCGGCACGGCCATGTACTCCACATGCTCCGGCGTGAGGATGTACTCCGTCCACACGTTGCCTTGCGCGCCGAGGATGTACTTGTGCTCTTCGGGCTTCAGCTCGGCGGGGATGGGCTCGTAGCTGTACACCTTCTGCAAGGTGGTGTAGCCGCCGATGGCCAGCGGCTCGTTCGCGGGGTCGCCCTGGTAGTGGTCGAAGTAGCAGTGGCTGCCGGGGCTCATCACGGCGTGGTGCCCGCTGCGCGCTGCTGCGATGCCGCCTTCGGTACCGCGCCAGCTCATCACGGCCGCGTTCGGCGCCAGCCCGCCTTCCAGGATCTCGTCCCAGCCGATGATCGTGCGGCCCTTCGCGTTCACGAACTTCTCGATGCGCTGGATGAAGTAGCTCTGCAGTTCATGCTCATCCTTCAGGCCTTCGGCCTTCATCCGCGCCTGGCACTTCGCGCAGGTCTTCCAGAGGTCCTTGGGGCACTCATCCCCGCCGATGTGGATGATCTCGCTGGGGAAGAGGTCCATCACCTCGGTGAGCACATCCTCCAAGAAGGTGAACACGCTGTCGTTGCCGGCGCAGAACACATCGTCGAACACGCCCCAGCCGCGCTGCACTTCGTAAGGGCCACCGGTGCAGCCCAAATGCGGATAGGCCGCCAGGGCCGCCATGGCATGTCCGGGCATCTCGATCTCGGGCACCACGTTGATGTGGCGCGCCGCCGCATAGGCCACCACGTCGCGGATCTGCTCCTGCGTGTAGAAGCCGCCATAGGGGATGCTGTCGTACTGGAGCCTCGCGTACGGCCCCACTTGGCTGCCCTTGCGCCACGCGCCCACCTCGGTGAGCCTCGGGTGCTTCTTGATCTCGATGCGCCAGCCCTGGTCCTCGGTGAGGTGCCAGTGGAAGCTGTTCATCTTGTAGCGCGCCAGCAGGTCGATGTACTTCTTGGTGAACTCCACGCTCCAGAAGTGGCGGCAGGCATCGAGGTGCATGCCCCGCCAGGGGAAGCGCGGCCAGTCGGTGATGGTGAGGCAGGGGAGGGTGCCGGATTCGCGGCCCTGCTCCAGCAGTTGAATCAGCGTGCGGCTGCCGCGGTAGAGGCCTGCTTCCGACGGAGCGGTGATGGTGATTCCATCGGGGCGAATGTGCACGGTGTGCCACTCTGGTGGCATCAAAGTGTCGAAGGTCACCATCAGGAACTCCATCCGGAGCGGCATCAGGCAATCCTTGGTCTTGGGTAGCTGCAGCGGCGCCAATTCGGCTTGAAGCAGATCGAATAAACCCTTGGAGGCGGATTCGCTCACTTCAACTTGCCACGGGCAGCCGAGATCGAGTGTGCCCTGCTCCAGTCGGAGTTCCACCGGTTCCGGAATGAGGCCCGTGGCCTGCCCGGGTTGCCCCAAGGCCTTGGCAGTCAGAAGGAAAGCCAGTGGGAGTGCGATTCGCATCGGCCAAAGATGTCCAGAACCGGGGATTTCCTCCGCGTCTCTGAGCCTCTGCGGCCAATTCACTACCAGCCCAGGCCGGTTCCATAGAAAAGCCCATATTTGCGCCCCCAATTCCGGGGACTAAACCAACAATCGCGACATGCCGACTCGCATCCGCCTTCAGCGTAAAGGCAAGAAAGGCCAGCCCTACTACCACTTGGTGGTGGCTGATTCCCGCGCCCCGCGCGACGGGAAGTACATCGAACGGATCGGAGCCTACGATCCCAACCAGAACCCCGCGTTCATCGAGATCGACCGCGACAAGTGCCTGAGCTGGCTCCAGAAAGGCGCCCAGCCCAGCGATACCTGCCGCGCCATCCTTAGCTACACCGGCGTGGTGTACCGCAACCACCTGCTCAACGGCGTGAAGAAGGGCGCCTTCAGCCAGGAGGAGGCCGACCGCCGCTTCGACATCTGGATGAACGAGAAGACCGCCAAGGTTGAGGCGAAGCGCAGCAAGCTGGCCGATGGCAAGGACAAGGCCACCAAGGAGCGTGTGGCGGCTGAGCTGAAGAAGGCCGAGGAGATGGCCGCCAAGCTCAGCGCCAAGCTGGCCGCCGCCAGCGCCGAGGCGCCCGTGCCCGCTGCTGAGGAGGCCGCCGCGCCTGCTGAGGGCGAGGCCCCTGCTGCTGAGTAAGCCCGGAGCTATCTATGGGAGGCCCTGCGAGCGATCGCGGGGCTTCTTCTTTCCGGAATCCCGTCCCTTGCCCACCTGGAAGTCGCCCGCCTCGAAGCGCCGCAGCAATTCGGCCACCCGCTTGGCCTGCGTGGCCGCTGTCTTGGCGCTGCCCACCCAGTAGCACATGCTGCGCTTCATGCCGGGCGTGAGCTTCTCCCACGCGGCCTTCATCTCGGGCAGGAAGTCCAGCGTCTCGGTCAGGGCTTCAGGCATATCCAAAGCGTCGGGGTTGGGGTGCTCCCAGAACTCTACCTGCACCGGGTCGCCCACGCGCTTGATGCCTGCCGCGCGCCGGATGTCGCCGCCCAGGATGATGATGTGCACCCCGCTCTTCTGGGGCATCAGCGCGCGGTCAACCGCCACGCCGTTCACCGTGCCCAGCACCCGCACGCGCCCCTTGGTGCCGAACGCCTGCTCCACGTCGATGGGCACTTCCACGTACATGAAGGCCATCTGCGCGTTCATCTTCTCCAGCGGGGCGGTGAAGCGGTAGGTTCTGGGCTTCCTCCGTGCCGTGGTTCTCATCCTCCCGCTTTCTTCGCCTTGTAGCCTTTCTCCGTGAGGTAGGCCAGCACCTTGTCGCGGTGGTCGCCCTGCAGTAGGATAACCCCGTCCTTGGTGTTCCCGCCCACGCCGCACTTGCTCTTCAGCGCGCGGCCCAGCTCATCCAGGTCGGAATCCCTGCCCACGAAGCCCACGATGCGTGTCACCTCCTTG
>CAZJTB010000381.1:0-3323 GCA_964548485.1 uncultured Chryseobacterium sp.
CCGCTTCCCACCACATAAGCCACAGTAAGGATCAACTCATCCACCGTGTTCTGGCTGGTCACGTCCACGATCACCACATGGCTGATGTCCGGGTCGTTGCTGGCTCCCACGATTGGGTTCAGCGTGTTGTACGCCGCGAAGGCATCGGCCTCGTTGGCCATGCCGTTGGTAAGCGGGATGGTGTAGGTGATGCTGTCCACCTCTGCCTCGTTGTACTCGATGGTCAGGTCAGCGTTGCTGAAGTTGAGGGCGGCTTCCACATACCATTCGGCGCTATCGGCCGTAATCGTATTGGCCCCAGCGCGGGCGCCGCTGTTGGCCTTCTCCACGAAGGCGATGATGCGCGTCTCGAGATTCTCGTGGGCGGCCTGCATCGGCGAAGCCGAATCGGGCGCTTCCTTCTTGCAGGCAATACATGCGAGCATGGCCATTGCGGTTGTGCCTGCCAACTTAAGCGCTAGGCGCGTTGGGGGTTGGGGGTTGGGGGTTGGGGGTTGGGCAACATGGTAAATGGGTTTTAGGATGGTGAAGCTAGGGTGCGAGGGGAGGGTTTGGCGCTGCGGTTGAAAAAATTTGCGTTGCAACGATCCCGCTGGTGCGGGACAAGTTGTGCGCTGGGCCTTCATCCAGTGCCGCCGCCTTGTGCTCGATGATCACCAGAAGCAGCTGTACAGGCAGTATGAGGGGAGGTTGAGGGACGTGAGATAGCAACGCATGCGGTTCGATTGTCCGTTGCTTTCTTTGAAGCATCTGCCCTTGCAATGGCCCTTCATCCCGCATTCCCTGCTTCACCGTATGAGCCGCTGATTCCTGAGCACCGCTGGTTCCCGGCCGATGAGGCGTTGCGCGACACCGCCTACGACAAGCTCCTGGCGCCGCTGGTAGCGCGCATCCGCAAGGAGGTCTTCGCATGGCGTGAGGCCGGATACCAGGGCGCATCGGCCACATCGATCACGCTGCTCAAGCATTGGTTCGAGGAAGAGCACCTGCTGGAGAACGCCGATGGTTCGCTGAGCCCGTTCCGTTACTACTTCGCCCAGCGCGAAGCCGTGGAGACCGTGATCTGGCTTTACGAGGTGAAGCAGGCCCGCGATAAGTTCGACCTGATGCGCTTCGACGCAAGCAATGCCATCTCCACGGGCATGTTCCCGGAGGATTGGCCGCGCTATGTGCTGAAGCTCGCCACCGGATCCGGCAAGACCAAGGTGCTCTCCCTGCTGATCGCCTGGTGCTTTTTCAACAAGCTGTACGAGGCGGACAGCCCGCTGGCGCGCAACTTCCTGCTCATCGCGCCCAACATCATCGTGCTCGATCGCCTGCGCGCCGACTTCGACGGCCTGCGCATCTTCTTCAAGGATCCCGTGCTGCCCCCCAACGGCACCGATGGCCGTGACTGGCGCGACGACTTCCAGCTCACGCTCCATATCCAGGACGATGTGCGCATCGTGCGGCCCACCGGCAACCTCTTCCTCACGAACATCCATCGCGTGTTCATGGGCGACATCAAGGAGCCCAGCCTGGAGGACGAGGACCTGAGCGACTACTTCCTCGCGCCTTTCGGCGACCGGCCCAGTGGCAAGACCACCGACAGCAAGGCCGACCTCGGCGAGATCGTGCGCGAGATCGAAGAGCTCGCCGTGTTCAATGACGAGGCGCACCACATCCACGATGAGCGCATGGCCTGGTTCAAGAGCATCCAGGACATCCACCTGAAGCTGCTGCAGCGGGATGCGCGCCTCTCCATCCAGATCGATGTCACCGCCACGCCCAAGCACAACAACGGCGCCATCTTCGTGCAGACCGTGAGCGACTACCCGCTGGTGGAGGCCATCCACCAGAACGTGGTGAAGCACCCGATACTCCCCGATGCCGAGAGCCGGGCCAAGCTGCGCGACCCCGAGGGCATCCGCAGCCCGAATCCCGAAGACAAGTATGAGGACTACCTGAAGCTGGGCGTGGAGGAATGGCGCAAGAGCCGGAAAGAGCATGCCGCCCTGGGCAAGAAGGCCGTGCTCTTCGTCATGCTCGATGACACGCGCAACTGCGACACCATCGGCGAGTACCTGCAGCGCATCTGCCCGGAGCTGGAAAGGAAGGTCCTGATCATCCATACCAATAACAACGGCGAGATCAGCGAAGCGGCAAAAGGCAAGAAGAAGGAGGAGCTCGAAGCCCTGCGGAAGGCGGCCAACACGATTGATGCCTGGGACAGCCCGTACGAGGCCATCGTTTCCGTGCTCATGCTGAAGGAAGGCTGGGACGTGCGCAACGTGACGGTGATCGTGGGCCTGCGCAAGTACGGCGCGGCGAGCGAGATCCTGCCGGAGCAGACCTTGGGCCGGGGCCTGCGCCGCATGTATTTCGGCAGCGATGTTCCCGAGACCGTCTCCGTGCTGGGCACACCGGCTTTCATGGAGTTCGTGGAGCGCATCCAACTCGAGGGTGTCACGCTGGAGCGCCGACCCATGGGCGCCGGGCCTTCGGGCCGCGAACCACTGCTGGTGGAAGTGGACCGCGACAACCCCGCCAAGGACATCGCCAAGCTCGACATCGAACTGCCCCGCCTGGGCCGCCGCTACCAGCGGCACTACCAAGGGCTCGATGCCCTGGACCCCGCCACCTTCGGCAATCCGAAACTGCCGGTGCGCTCCTTCACCCCTGAAGAGACGCGCGAGATCACCTTCAAGCGCATGCTCGATGGCGAGGTGGACCACACGATACTCTTGCAAGAAGGCGAGACCATCGACCACCGTACCGTGGTGGCCTTCTTCGCGCGGCAGCTGCTGAAGGACCTTCACCTCGTGGGCGGTTATGAAGTGCTCTATCCCCGCGTGCGCGATTTCCTGCGCGATCACCTGTTCGAGCGCGTAGTGGACCTGGACGACCCCATGATCGTGCGCAACCTCAGCGAGCCCGAGGCCGCCAAAGTGCTCTACGACAGCTTCAAGGCCGCCATCAATGCGCTCACCATCACCGAGCAGCCCGAGGTGCGCATCGAGGACCGCATCCGCCTGAGCGCCACGCGGCCCTTCCGCACCGAGCCGCGCCCCTTCCTGGTGCCGCGCAAGAGCGTGTTCAACAGGATCGTGGGCGAGGCCGTGGGCGGCGGCTTCGAGCTCACCTTCGCCGCATTCCTTGAAGCGGCCGATGATGTGCAGGCCTTCGCCAAGAATTACATGGCCGTGGGCTTCCGCCTCGATTACGTGAAGGCCGATGGCGACCTGAGCACCTACACCCCCGACTTCATCGTGCGCCACAGCGACGGCACCGTGTACATCGTGGAGACCAAGGGCCGTAAGGAACTGGACCTGCCCATGAAGATG
>CAZJTB010000382.1:0-3317 GCA_964548485.1 uncultured Chryseobacterium sp.
GCATTTGACCCATGCAACTAGGACCCTCGAAACTCATCGCCATCCGCTCGGGCAGCTACGACTATGCTGAGATCGAGCTGGGCACCTCGCTCCAATTGGTGGGCCCGAACAACGCGGGCAAGACCACCTTGATCAACACGCTGCAGTTCCTCTACCTGGACCACCGGAACCAGATGGTGTTCGGCGACCACGACATGGAGGCCACGCGCGAGTACTACTTCCCCGACCACTACAGCTACCTGCTGTTCGAGTGCAACGGTCCGCGCGGCACCTACATGCTGGGCTGGCGGGGCGTGAGCAAGGCGAGCAGCGGCGACCCCGTTCGCTTCACGTATGATGGCGGCTACGATGTGGCCGACTACCTGACCGAGGACGGTCGCGTGGCGGAGCCCAAGCACGTGCTGAGCCGCCTGGCGGGCAAGCAGTACCGCGAGCTGAAGGAGCCGCAGCTGCACCGCGAGGCGCTGCTGGTGGCCACGAAGGGCGAGAGCAACGGCCTGGGCATCGTGCAGCTCACCGAGACCGAGCGCTACGCCCACTTCAAGGAGGTGCTGAAGAACCTGCTGAGCCTGCGCAGCATCGACCAGCATGAGATGAAGCGGAGCCTGCTGATGCTGGCCAGCCTGCCGCCGAGCAAGCCCGCGCTGGAGGCCAACAAGCTGATGACGGAGGAATTCGAGCGCATCCGCGACCGGCGCCTGAAGCTGAACACGCTGAAGGCCGAGCAGGACCGGCTGCGCACCTACATCGACCGCAGCGCCCTGCGCAGCGAGCTGGAGGGGCGGCTGGCCGTGGTGCACGCCGACCTGATGGAGAAGCGGCGCAAGGCCCACGACCACAACAAGCACGTGAAGGAGGCCATCGTGGCCAAGACCGAGCTGCTGGAGCGCGAGAAGGAAGGCATGGCCGCCGGCCTGCAGAACCTCGACGACCGTATCGCCGAGCTGGCCGGCATGAAGGGCCGCGTGGATGGCGACATAGCCCGCCTGGTGCAGCTGGGCAAGGGCCTGGAGGACTTCAGCGAGCAGCTGGAGCGCGAGGCGCTGGCCAACGCCAAGGAGAAGCTGGCCCTGCTGGACCGCAGCCTGGGCAACGCCCAGAGCGCCGACCGCGCCCGCACCGAGCGCGCCCTGGCCGAAGCGAAGCACCGCGTGGCGAGCACTGAGAAGGCCATCGCCGGATTCGACCATGCGCTGATCACCACCTTGCGCGCCAGCATCGACGAGCAGCAGCTGCATGATGTGTCCCGCCTCTTCAACATCGACCTGCTGAAGCTGCCGGTGGCCAAGGGCGGCGTGGAGATCAAGAAGAAGAAGCAGCTGGAGGCGATGCTGAAGGAGCTGGCCGCCAACATCACCGACGGCACGTACAGCGACGCGGTGCTGAGCCTGCCGCTGCCCGACAACAGCCACGCGTGGAAGGACCTGGTGGATGTGAAGGCGCTGAAGAAGTCGCTGGCCGACCATAAGCACGAGCTGGAGCGCCTGACGCAGCTGATGGCCGCCATCGAGAACCGCGACAAGCTGGTGGCCGAGCGCGACGCCGCGCAGAAGGAAGTGGACCGCATCGCCGACGGGCTGGGCCGCTGGGAGCGCCTGCAGGAGGAGCGCAAGGACGAGCCGAAGCTGAAGAAGCGCCTGGCCGAACTGAACAAGGAGAAGGTGGCGCAGGAATCGCAACGCGTGGAGGCGCGCCAGAAGCTCGACGAGCTGAGCGTGAAGCTCTACGAGCAGCGCAATGCCCTGAACAAGGAGGACGAGCGCTTCAACCGGCTGCTGCGGCTGCTGGAGCAGTGCGCGCCGCCGCCCGATGCGGAGGCCAAGCCGCTGGAGCCGATCAGCGTGCCCAACGACGCCGAGGACGCCATCGCCCTGTACCTGAAGCTCACCGTGGAGCACAAGGACCTGAGCCGCGAGATGGACGGCCTGCGCAGCAAGATCGAGAACGTGCTGAAGGGCGACATCATCGGCGCTACGGAGGCCGATACCGTGCGCCTGATGCGCGAGCAGCTCGACGGCCTGCCCGCCTTCGAGGAAGCGCTCCGCAAGGATTGGGACAACTACCTGCACCTGCTGCGCGCCAGCTTCGCCAACGTGCTCAACGGCCTGCACGACATCAAGCAGGCCGCCGAACAGCTCAACCGCCGATTCAGCACCGTGAGCGTCTCGAACCTCGAGAGCCTGCGCATGGAAGTGATGGAGCAGAGCGACCTGGTGGAGCCGCTGCGCGAGCTGGCCGAGACCGACCACACCGGCCTCTTCGACGACAGCAAGAAGCTGGACGCCGCCTACGCCAGCTTCCGCAACCGCCTCAGCGAGCGCATCACGCTGCATTACGGCGACCTGTTCACGCTGCGCTTCAGCGTGGCCATCAAGGGCGGCCGCGTGCACCATTACGACAACCTGCAGGTGGAGAGCCACGGCACGGCCATCACCATCAAGGTGCTGTTCAACCTGCTGGTGCTGCGCAGCATGCTGAAGGAGGATCCGAGGCAGGGCACCCCCCTTTCACGCGTGCCCTTCTTTCTGGACGAGGTGCACAGCCTGGACGCCGTGAACCGCAAAGCCGTGCTCACCATGGCCCGCGACCTGGGCTTCATGGCCCTCACCGCCGCTCCGGAACCGGTGAGCGAGGTGGAGGCGCTCTACTTCCTGCGTCCGCAGAACGGCCGCCTGGTGGTGCGCAACGAACTGCGGGTGGGCGTGAAGTACGACACCGTGGAAGTGTGAGCGCGACCGCGATCCGATCGAACGAACGCCGTGACCCGTGCACGGCGTTCGTCCTTTTCCACCGGGAGGTGACCGCAAGCATCCTGCCCGCACCGCCATGGGCTTGAAGCAACACCTGGTGGACCTTGCCCGCGCCCGCGCGCTGCAACCCCTGTGGACCCGCTTGCACCGGCTGGCCCTGATGGGCATGAACCACTACGGTGGTGCGGACCTGCGCCACAGCGGCGAGGCCCACGTGCTGCGCCATGTGGCACGTTTCGCGGGCCCGGGCCCCCACACGGTGGTGGATGCGGGGGGGCACTACGGCCTGTACAGCGAGCTCGCCTTCCAGCTGATCGGCGGTGACCTGCGGGTGGAGGTCTTCGAACCCTCACCCCAGGCGGTGGAGGTCCTGAAGCGCACGCTGGCCACACCGCTGAAGGAAGGGAAAGTCCGGTGCCACATGCAAGCCCTGGGGGATGCACCGGGGCAGCTCCGCCTGCATCTGCCCGCACAGGGATCCAGCTATGCCTCGCTCCACCCCTTCGACCCGCTCACCCGTGACCAGGTGCAAGCCGCACAGGAGATCACCGTGGAGGTGACCACCCT
>CAZJTB010000383.1:0-3313 GCA_964548485.1 uncultured Chryseobacterium sp.
CCAGCACGGCGCTCACGGGGATGGTGAGGATCCAGGCCCAGAGCAGGCGCACGGTCACTCCCCAGCGCACCGCGCTCAGGCGCTTGGTGGCGCCCACGCCGATGATGGAGCCGGTGATGGTGTGCGTGGTGCTCACCGGGATGCCCATCTGCTCGGTCATGTACAGCGTCATGGCGCCGGCGCTCTCGGCGCACACGCCTTCCAGCGGGCTCACCTTGGTGATGCGCGTGCCCATGGTCTTCACGATCTTCCAGCCGCCGCTCAGGGTGCCGGCGCCGATGGCCGTGTAACAGGCCAGCGGTATCCAGGCAGGCATGGCTTCGAGACTCTCGGCCTGGCCGCTGGCCACCATGGCCACCATGATGATGCCCATCACCTTCTGCGCGTCGTTGCCGCCGTGCCCGATGCTGAAGGCCGCTGAGCTGAGCAGCTGCAGGCGCTTGTAGATGCTGGCCGTGCGCAGCGCGCTGGGCGTCTTGGTCATGTCAACCGCATAGGTGACCATGAACACCACGGAGAACAGCGCCATCCCGATGCGCAGGTCGTTGTTCTTGAGGATGAAGAGGCAGGTGATGGCGGTGGCGCAGGCGATGATGAGCAGGCGCAGCCAGAGTTTGGGCACCAGCGTCACCAGCGTGATGAAGATGCTGATGACCATGCCCACCACGGGCGCCAGCAGGATGAAGGCGGCCACCAAGCCGACCTTGGCGAGGTTCACGCTTCCCAGGTCGAATCCGGCGCCGGCCAGCGCGGCGCCCGCGAAACCGCCGATGAGGGTGTGCGAGCTGCTGCTGGGGATGCCGTACCACCAGGTGAGCAGGTTCCAGGTGATGGCGGCGATGAGGCCGGCGAGCACCACGCGCAGGGTGATGAACTCCTCGTGCACCGTCTTGGCCACGGTATTGGCCACGTGGTGGTCGCTGAAGATGAAGTAGGCGATGAAGTTGAATGCGGCGGCCCAGATCACGGCCTGCACCGGCGTGAGCACCTTGGTGCTGACGATGGTGGCGATGGAGTTCGCCGCGTCGTGGAAGCCGTTGATGTAGTCGAAGATCAGCGCCAGCGCGATGATCACGATGAGGAGCGTCATGGGCTCAGGCGTACTTGAGCATGATGGACTCCATCACGTTGCTCACGTCCTCGCACTTGTCGGTGGCGAGCTCGAGCACGGCATAGAGGTCGCGCTTGCGGATGAGCTCGATAGGGTCCTTCTCCGTGGCGAAGAGCTGCTGGATGGCGCGATCGAACACCTCGTCGGCCTGGTTCTCCATGCTGTTGATCTGCACTACGAACTCCATATGCGCGCTGCTCTTGTGCATATGCCGCAGGTTCTGCACGGCCAGCTGCACGATGCGGCAGCCCTCGCTCACCAGGCGGGCCAGCTCGCGGCAGGTCTCGTCGGGCTTGCCGATCCCGAAGAGCTCCAGGTTCTTGGCGCTGGCCAGGATGAAATCGGCCACATCGTCGAGGCTGGTGGCCAGGCTGTGGATGTCCTCCCGGTCGATGGGCGTGATGAAGTTGCGCGCCAGGTCGGTGAAGATGGTGTGCGTGAGGTCGTCGTTGGCGCGCTCGGCGATCTCCAGCCGCTCCAGCAGGGCGGTGCGCTGGGCGCCGGGCTCGGTGTTCATGATGGCGATGAGGTCCTCGCTCATCTTCTGCACGTTCGCGGCGCTGGCCTCGAAGTGGTAGAAGAACACGCGGTCGCGTGGCTTGAAGATGCTCAGCAATGCGTCTAGTGCCATGCGTGGAGTCGGTTTCGGGTGGGCAAATGTATCCGGGGCCCCTGCTGCGGGCATGCCGGGCCGGATTGGTAATGTGCGCTTAACATGGCGTCAGATTCCGAACTCGACCTGGAACATGGTCGTCCAGGCATTGCCGGCGGCATCCAGTCCAGCGCGGCCTTCGATCCAGCGGTATCCGCCGAACCATTGCAGCTTGATGCGGTGGCCGTTCAGGTACTTGTTCACGCCGAGCAGTGCCTCTTCCGCGCGTGGCCGCAGCAGCGCCACTTCCCCGGTCGGCTGCACCACCGTGTACCGCGCAGCCATTTCCCAGCGGCTCTTGAGGGTCTTGCTCAACTGCGCGTTCAGCCCCTGGCCGGTGGTGATGAAGCGCACCGCTCCCGCGCTGCTGGTGGTGATGGGGGTGTCGCTGTCGCGCTGGAAGTACTCGCCGCTCAGCGCCCAGCCCTGCCATTTCAGCACAAGGTCCGCGATGAAGGTGCCGATGTCCGCAGGCGCGAAGAGCTCTTCGCCCAGTTGCCCGCCCGTGCGCCGGGCCCGCTGGTTGAAGCTGTAGCCCGCCGCGAGGGAGAGCCGCGGTCGCGGCTCCAGTTCCAGGTCGCCCTCGCTGTAGTCGCCGCTGTTGCTGAATGCGCCCAGGGGCAGCCACTCCAAGCGGCCGGTATAGCATAGCCCCGCATCGCCCACCTCGGGATTACGGCCATCGCCGGTGGTGAGCGCCCCCTTCAACTGCACGCGCTGGCTGCCGAGCGGGAGGGTCCAGTAGGCGAAGAGCCCCACATCGCGGTCGAGGGTGAATGCGGCGTTGGCGATGGAGCGATCGGGGAACTGCTGGTTGCCCGAGCTGATCACGCGTTGGCGGTTGCCGGGCAGTTTGCCCTGGCCGAACCCGATGTAAAGGTTCTCCTGGAAGAAGTAGTACACCAGCGCATCGCGCAGCGGCTGCGCCACCCCATCACCATCGAGGTCCAGGTCGGAGCGGCTGAAGTTCAGCTGCAGGTAGTAACGGAGCCGCTGGCTGAGCATGAAGCCATCGAGGCGCAGGCGCATCCGGCGCACGCGCATGTCCAAGCTGGCCGCGCTCAGGTCGTTGCCGCTCACCGTGGTGAAGCCCGCCCGTGTCTGCATGCGGAAGCGCAGGTTGAGCAGGAACACCGAATCCTTCGTGAACGAGAGCCCCTGGCCCACATTCACCAGTGGCGCTTCATCGCGCTCGTTCTGGGCATTGGCGCGCCGGGCAAGCGCTGGCAGTAGCAGCGCCGCCAGGCAGAGCAGGATGGAGCGGCGCATCGCGACCCGGGTGTGGCCTGCAATGTTAAGCCCGCGCTTCCAAGGACGAGTCCGCCCGTTGCCGCAGGCGCATCACCTTTGCCGCCAACAGGGAACGCATGCTCTACGAGTTCAACGGTTATCGCCCGGTGGTGCATCCTTCGGCCTTCGTGCATCCGCAGGCGGCGGTCACGGGCAATGTGGTCATCGGCGCCGATGTTTACATCGGGCCCGGCGCGGCGCTGCGCGGCGATTGGGGCGAGATCGTGGTGAAGGAGGGTTGCAACGTGCAGGAGAACTGC
>CAZJTB010000384.1:0-3299 GCA_964548485.1 uncultured Chryseobacterium sp.
TCAATATGACCCACGCACCGTGCCTCCTGCTCCTGCTTCTCTTCATGCAAGCCCTCGGCGCCCTTGGCCAGCGCTCAGTGACCATAAGCGGCTACGTGAAGGATGCCGCCACCGGAGAAGCGCTGATCGGGGCCAACGTGTACGTGAAGGAGACCATGCGCGGGGGCGCCACCAACACCTATGGCTACTACGTGCTGAACGTGCCGCCGGGCAACCACACCGTGGTGATGAGCTTCATCGGCTACGAGGAATGGGTGCAGCAGGTGGAGGTGAGCGCCGACCTGAAGCTCAACATCGCGGCCAGGCCCATCGCCATACAGGTGAAGGAATTCGAGGTGGTGGGCGAGAAGAAGCAGAACACCGAGGGCACCCAGATGGGCACCGTGGAGCTTGATGTGCAGCGCCTGAACACCCTGCCCGCGCTGCTTGGCGAGGTGGACATCCTGAAGACCATCCAGTACCTGCCGGGCGTGCAGAGCAATGGCGAAGGCAACAGCGGGTTCTACGTGCGCGGCGGCGGCCCTGACCAGAACCTCATCCTGCTCGACAATGCCACGGTGTACAACGCCAGCCATCTGTTCGGCTTCTTCAGCGTGTTCAATGCCGATGCGGTGAAGAACATCGAGCTCATCAAGGGTGGCATGCCGGCCAACTATGGCGGGCGCATCTCCTCGGTGCTCGACATCAGCATGAAGGAAGGCAACGACAAGGCCTTCCACGGCCAGGGCGGCATCGGGCTCATAAGCTCGCGGCTCACCCTCGAGGGCCCCATCGTGAAGGACCGGGGCAGCTTCATCGTGAGCGGACGCCGCACCTACATCGATGTGCTCACCAAGCCCTTCATCAACCCCGAATCGAACTTCGCCGGATCGGGCTATTACTTCTACGACCTGAACGCCAAGGCCAACTATACCCTCAGCGAGAAAGACCGGCTGTTCGTGAGCGGCTATTTCGGCCGCGACGTGTTCAACTTCAGCGGCGCCAATGAAGGCGATCCGGAGTTCCGCATCCCCTGGGGCAACAGCACGCTAAGCGCCCGGTGGAACCACGTGTTCGGCCCCAAGCTCTTCCTCAACACCACGGCCACCTTCAGCGATTACAGCTTCGCCTTCCGCGGCGACCAGGACCAGTTCAGCTTCCGCCTCTTCAGCGGCATCAAGGACTACGGCATCAAGGCCGACCTGGCCCACTACCCCGATGCCCGCCACCGCCTGAAGTACGGCGCCCAGTACATCTATCACGTGTACACCACCAGCACGGTGGAGGTGAGCAGCGGCGACACCCGGTTCGACATCGATGAGCCCCCCAAGCTGCACGCCCACGAGACCGCCATCTACGCCCTCGACGAGTTCGACATCACCGACCAGCTCCGCGTGAACGGCGGCATACGGCTGAGCCGCTTCGACCATGTGGGGCCCTACATCAACTTCATCCTCGACGACCGTGAGCGCGCCGTGGACACCGACACGATAGCGGCGGGCAAGGGCATCAAGACCTACATGGGCCTGGAGCCGCGCCTGAGCGTGCGCTACCGCATCGATGGCAACAGCAGCGTGAAGGCCTCCTTCAACCGCGCCCTGCAATACGTGCACCTGGCCAGCTTCAGCTCCATCGCGCTGCCCACCGATGTCTGGATTCCCAGTGGCGAGCGCGTGAAGCCGCAGATCGGCACCCAGTACGCGGTGGGCTATTTCCGCGACCTCTTCGCCGACGTGGTGGAGGCCAGCGCCGAGTTCTATTACAAGGACATGCACAACCTGATCGAGTACCGCGAGGGCGCCTAGCCGCAGCGCAACGGCAACACGAACTACGACACGCAGCTGGTGTTCGGCAACGGCTACAGCTATGGCGCCGAGCTCTTCCTGAAGAAGCGCACGGGCCGCCTGAACGGCTGGTTCGGCTACACCTGGAGCCGCACCATGCGACGGTTCGATGCCATTAACAACGGGGAGGAGTTCCCCAGCCGGTGGGATCGCCGGCACGATCTGAGCGTGGTGGCGGCCTACACCCTGAACAAGCGCTGGGAGCTGGGCGGCACCTTCGTGTACGCCACCGGCCAGGCCGTTACCATTCCGGTGAACCGCTACTGGATCGAAGGCCGACTTGTCAGCGAGTACACTGAGCGCAATGGCTATCGCATGGCGCCCTATCACCGGCTCGACCTGAGCGCCACCCGCAACGGCAGCACCACGCGCGTGCGCAAGGATCCGCAGACCGGCGAGGTGACCGAGTCGCCTCGGCGCTTCACGAGCAGCTGGACCTTCGGCGTGTACAACGCCTACAACCGGCAGAACCCGTACTTCATCTACTTCGCGCCCGAGGGCAATCCTGCCGATGGCACCTTTCAGGTCTTGGCCAAGCAGGTATCCCTGTTCTCCATCCTGCCATCCGTAACCTGGAACTTCAAGTTCTGATGAATACCGCCGCACGCCTCCTCCCCTTCGCGCTCCTGCTGGCCGCCTGCGAGAAGGAGATCACCGTGGACCTGCCCGTGACCGAGCCCAAGGTGGTGGTGGAAGGCACCATCGAGACCGGCCAGCCACCTATCGTCATCCTCACGCGCACCCAGAGCTACTTCGCCCCCACGAGCGTATCGGCGATCGCCTCCATCTTCATCCATGACGCGCTGGTCACCGTTGATGACGGCCTCACCATGCACGTGCTCGACCGCATCTGCAGCGACCAGATCCCCGACTCGCTGCTCGATGAGGCCTCCGCCGCCACCGGCATCAGCGCGGGGCTGCTGTCGCAAGCCCGCATCTGCATCTGGACGAAGCTGGACAACAGCCTGGTAGGCACGGAAGGACGCACCTACCGCCTGCGCGTGGAAGCCGATGGCAAGGTGCTCACCAGCACCACCAAAGTACCCTTCGGCGTGGCGCTCGACAGTGCCTGGTTCAAGCTGGCCAACCGCCGCCGCAACGACGACAGCCTGGGATTCATCTGGGGACGGCTGAGCGATCCCGACACCGCCGGCAACGCCTACCGCTGGTTCGCGCGCCGCACTAACCTGGGCGCGGATGGCGCACCCAAGGACAGCCGCTTCATCGCGCCGCTCTTCTCGGTGTTCGAGGACCGGTACATCAACGGCATCACCCTCGACTTCAACTACAATCGCGGCCAGGAGCCCTTCAGCGATGCGGTTGACGACAACAACGAGGAGGGCGGCTACTTCAAGCGTGGCGATACCGTGGTGGTGAAGTTCACGAGCATCGGCCTGCGGGAATTCGAGTTCTACAACTCGGCCTACAACAACATCACCTCGCAGGGCGATGTGCTCAGCACGCCCACCAATGCGC
>CAZJTB010000385.1:0-3295 GCA_964548485.1 uncultured Chryseobacterium sp.
TCATCGCCTCACGGCCCCATCGCAGCTCATGGCGGGTCTGCCCGCAGGCGGCGATGGGTAGCAGTGCCAATAAGCACAAGGCCCGGAGCAGGAGCCCGGGCCTCGCGGAAGGCAGTGCGGTGGAGCGCACGTTCAGAACGTGATCAGCACGCCGTCGGCCAGGAACATCAGGTTGTGCTCCGGCTTCGTGATCTTCTCGATCTCCTCCTTGCTCTTGCCGGCATCCTCGGCGTAATGGCGCAGGGTGGCCACATCCACCTCCTCCTTGGTGGCGTGGCCCTGCAGCACGGCGCGCTTGCCCTCCAGGCCCTTGGTGGGCACGAAGAAGCCGTAGTCCTTGAAGCGCACCATCATCTGCTTGCCCTCGGGCATCTGCACGGTCATCCAGCAGCCCTTCTTGGTGCAGCTGGTGATGATCTCGCACTCGAGCTTCACGGCCATGCTGTCGGTGGTGCTCATGGCCTTGGCGAAGTCGGCGGTCTTCATGGCACCGTCCGGGGTGATCTTGGCGCCGTAGCTGTGGACCTCCTGGGCGGAGGCGGGCACGCTGCAGGCCAGGGCGATGACGGCAGCGGCGAAGGCGGTGTACAGGCTCTTCATGGGGTTGCGTTGGGTGGGCGAAGATCGCCGTTTCGGCAAAGCCCGGGCCATGACGGACGGCAGGCCGGCGTTAAATGGTCTGAAGGGGAGGGCACTCAGGGAGAGCCCCGGGGGATTCTACCTTTGGCTTGCTATGAAACTCTTGGACCGCATCACCATGGAGCCTGGCAAGATGGGTGGCAGGCCATGCATCAGGGGCCTGCGGCTGACCGTTGGGACCATCACCGGGCTTTTGGCTGCGAGGAAGACCCGTGAGGAGATACTGAGCCTTTATCCCATGCTGGAGGATGATGACATCACGGCAGCGCTGGAGTTCGTGACCAGGCTCGCCAGTGATCAGGAGCATAGCATCAAGCGGGCATGAGGCTCGTTGTGGATGTATGCATGCCGCCGCAATTGGCCGAGCGGTTGAAGGCAAACGGTTACGACGCCGTTCATTGGACCGAGATCGGCGACCCTCGGGCGATGGATGATCAGATTGCGCGCTGGTGCGCTGAGCATGGGGCAGCGATCATCACGCACGATCTGGATTTCGGCGACTTGCTAGCCGCTTCCGGAGGGAGCGGCCCTAGCGTGATCATTGTGCGGGAGCAGAGCACCGACCCTTCAGACATCTTCATGCTGCTGCGGAATGCACTGGAGCAGTTTGCCGACGACCTAAATCGCGGCTGCCTCATCTCGTTGAATGCCGATTCGGCGCGTACACGTTCCTTACCCATCCGCTGAAACATGAGAGCATACTCGCTACTCGTCACCGCGTTGCTGCTTCCACGCATCGCCTCCGCCCAAGGCCCCACCATCCCCGTCACGGACAACCTCGTGGCCGAGGGCATACCGCCTTTGCCGGCCAGCCTCATCGGCGAGGTGCGCGCCTACACCGAATCGCGCGGCGCCTCGCTGGCCGCCTGGCACCCCACGCGCAAGGAGATGCTCATCAGCACGCGCTTCGGCAGCACCAGCCAATTGCACCATGTGAAGTTCCCCGGCGGGGCGCGCACGCAGATCACCTTCTACGAGGATGCCGTGGGCGGCGCCAACTACGAGCCGAACGAGGGCCGCTACTTCCTCTTCGGCAAGGATGCCGGCGGCAATGAGTTCAGCCAGCTCTATCGCATGGACGCGGACGGAAAGGCCACGTTGCTCACCGATGGCAAGCGCTCGCAGAACGGGGGAGGGGCGTGGAGCCGCGACGGCAGGCGCATCGCCTACAGCAGCACCATGCGCAATGGCAAGGACCGCGACATCCGGGTGATGGACCCGCTGGATCCCGCCACCGACCGCGTGGTGGCCGAGAACAGCGGCGGCGGCTGGGGCGTGAGCGATTGGAGCGCCGATGACAAGCAGCTCCTGATGGGCGAAGGCATCTCCGTGAACGAGAGCCGCATCTGGATCGCCGACATCGCCACGGGCACGAAGACGCGCCTGCTCCCGGTGAAGGATGAGCGCGCCACCTACCGGCCCATCGCCTGGAACGCCGATGGCACGGGCATCTTCCTCACCAGCAACAAGGACAGCGAGTTCAGCCGGCTCTGCCTTTACGACCTGAAGTCGAGGAAGCTCACGCCCATCACCGCGTCCATCCCGTGGGATGTGGCGAGCGTGGATCTCACGCTCGACCGCTCGCGCATCGCCTTCACCACCAACGAGGACGGCCTCTCGAAGCTCTACCTCATGGATGCCCGCACGTTGAAGTACGAAGAGGTGCCCGGCCTGCCCATCGGGCTCATCGGCGGCGTGGCCTGGACCACCGATGGCCGCTCGCTCGGGCTCACGCTCACCACCTACGCCAGCACGTCGGATGTGTACGAGTACGACACGGTGACCAGGCAGCTCATCCGCTGGACCGAGAGCGAGCTGGGCGGCATGGACGTGAGCGGCCTGCGCGCGCCGGAGCTGGTGAAGTGGCCCTCCTTCGACAAGCGCGTGATCAGCGGCTACCTCTACCGGCCGCACGCGCGGTTCACCGGCAAGCGGCCCGTGATCATCAACATCCATGGCGGTCCCGAGGGGCAATCGCGGCCGGGCTTCCAAGGGCGCAACAACTATTACCTCAACGAGCTCGGCGTGGCCATCATCTACCCCAACGTGCGCGGCAGCAGCGGCTACGGCAAGACCTTCCTCGACCTCGACAACGGCTACAAGCGCGAGGAGAGCGTGAAGGACATCGGCGCTTTGCTCGATTGGATCGCCGCGCAGCCCGACCTCGACGCCAGCCGCGTGATGGTGACCGGCGGCAGCTACGGCGGCTACATGACCCTGGCCGTGAGCGTGCACTACGCCGATCGCATCCGCTGCGCGCTCGACGTGGTGGGCATCAGCAACTTCAACACCTTCCTGAAGAACACCGAGGACTACCGCCGCGACCTGCGCCGCGTGGAGTACGGCGATGAGCGCGATCCGAAGATGGCCGCCTTCCTGGAGAGCATCTCCCCGCTGAACCACGCCGAGCGTATCACCAAGCCGCTCTTCATCGTGCAGGGCGGCAACGATCCCCGCGTGCCCGCGAGCGAGGCCGTGCAGATGAAGGAGCGCATCAAGGAGAAGGGCGGCACGGTCTGGTTCCTCATGGCCAACGACGAGGGCCACGGCTTCCGCAAGAAGGGCAATGTGGACTTCCAGTTCTACGCCACGGTCGCCTTCATCCGGGAGCACCTGCTGAAGTGAGCGCGCATGGAGCCGGTCGCCTTGTCGATGG
>CAZJTB010000386.1:0-3295 GCA_964548485.1 uncultured Chryseobacterium sp.
GAACATGGAACACGGAATGAAGAACATGGAACACGGAATGAAGAACATGGAACATGGAATGGAGAACATGGAACATGGAATACCAGAACGAAGAACTGGTGAACGCTGCAATGAGATCCTCATGGCTTCGGGTCCCAGTTCTTTCCCATGTTCCGTTCGGCAGTGCGAACGCTGGAACTGAAGATCGCAATCAATTCCGTGCATTCGGCCAGTGCGCGATCAATGACCTCGGGCTCGGGATGCAGGCGTGCCCTGAGAATGATCTTCAAGCAGGCCCTGGATTCGCGCAGCTCTTTCAGGGCGACGCGCATCTTGTGGACGAAGTCCTTTCGGCTCTCACCGCCTTGTGCCTCTCCGTAATGCAAAGCCGGTGATCCACCTGACCTCAGCAACTGGTCGGCATAGTAGCGCCCGGCAGGCGACACCGGCATTCGTTCCGTGATCTCGATCGTCAAAACGGCGAAATCGCAGGTGCGCTCCTCCAGGTCGAAGACGCGTTCCTTTCGTTCAGGGGAACCGACGCGTTCTGCATTGGCCGTTGAAAGTTCCATGTTCTTCATTCCGGCAGATTGGTCATTTGCCGTTGAATGTTCCATGTTCATCATTTCTTGAGCAACCGGTCGATCTCCTCCGCCCGGTCCAGCGAATCATCCAGGTAGAAGAGGAGCTCGGGCACCACGCGCATCTGCTTGCCCACGCGGCCGCCCAGCGCCCCGCGCAGGCGGTGGGCCTGCTCCTTGATGCGTTCCATCACGGCCTTCTTGTCCTGCACGGGGAAGAGGCTCAGGTACACCTTGGCCACGCCCAGGTCGGGGCTCACGCGCACGCCGGTCACCGTGATGAGGCCGCCGGGCAGCAGTGCGCGCCCTTCTTGCTGTAAGATCACGGCCATCTCCTTAAGGAGCAGGCTGTTCACCTTGTTCTGTCGCAGGCTGTCCATCGTGCGGCGAAGGTATTGGCCGGTGCACCACGGGCCGCTGCGGATACCTTCGCCGCGCCCGATGCGCAACTTCTTCCGCCTGCTCCGATTCGGCGCGCCGTACAGGCACCATGCCCTGCTCAACGCGCTCTTCAACCTGCTGGGCACCGTCTTCCATCTGGCCTCGCTGCTGCTCTTCATCCCCTTCCTGCGCCTGTTGCTGGGGCAGGTGCAGCCCGTGCACGAGCGTCCTGCCGCCATGTGGACGCGCGAGGGCCTTGAGGGCACCTTCAACTGGGGCCTCACGCAGCTGATCGAGGCGCGCGGGCCCATGGGCGCGCTGCTCGTGATCGCCATCGCGGTGGTGGCGCTCTTCCTGCTCAAGAACCTCTTCCGCTACCTGGCGCTGGTGGCCATCTGCAACTTCCGCAACCGCATCATCCAGGACATCCGCTCGCGCATCTACGACAAGCTGCTGGAGCTGCCGCTTCGATACCACACCAATGAGCGCAAGGGCGACCTGCTCTCCCTGATCACCAACGACATGCAGGTGGTGGAGTACTCGGTGATGTACTACATCGAGATGATCTTCCGCGAGCCCATCGCCGTGCTGCTCTTCCTGGGCACCATGCTCACGCTCTCGCCGCAGCTCACGGCGATCTCGCTCCTGCTGCTTCCGGTGAGCGGGCTGCTCATCGCGCGCATCAGCAAGAGCCTCAAGCGCAAGAGCGCGCGCGTGCAGGAGAAGAGCGCCGACCTCCTGGCGCGTGTGGAGGAGACGCTCACCGGCATCCGCGTCATCAAGGCCTTCAACGGCGAGGCGGACATGAAGCGCCGCTTCGAGCGCGACAACGAGCTGCTCGCGCGCAGCAGCATCGCCATGCTCAACCGGCAGGACATCGCCTCGCCGCTGAGCGAGACGCTGGGCGCGGCGGTGATGGCGGCCATCGCGTACATCGGCGGATCATTCGTGCTGGGCGCCAACCCCACGCTCACCGGCGACAGCTTCCTGGGCTTCATCATCATCTTCTCGCAGCTGCTGGCCCCCATCAAGGGCTTCTCCCAGGGTTGGAGCGGCATCACGCGCGGAGGCGCCAGCGGTCAGCGCATCTTCGACCTGTTGGCGGTGGAGAATACCGTGCAGGAGAAGCCCGACGCGATGCCGATCGCGGCATTCGCCGACCGGATCGAGTACCGCGATGTATCGTTCGCGTACGAGAGCCGCCCCAAGGATGCGGGGGCCGGGCGCCGCGCGGTGCTCGAAGGCATCCGGCTGGTGGTGCCGAAGGGCCGCAGCGTGGCGCTGGTGGGCACCAGCGGCGGCGGCAAGACCACCCTGGCCAATCTGCTCCCGCGCTTCCACGATGTCACCGCGGGCGCCGTGCTCATCGATGGCCACGACATCCGCGACCTGCGGCTGCGCGACCTGCGCGGGCTCATGGGCATCGTTACGCAGGACAGCATCCTCTTCAACGATACGGTGGCGGCGAACATCGCCTTTGGCGCGCCGGGCACGCCCATGGCCGCGATCGAGCGGGCGGCGCGCATCGCCAACGCGCATGACTTCATCACCCGGCTGGAGAACGGCTACCAGACTTCCATCGGCGATGGCGGCAACCGGCTCAGCGGGGGGCAGAAGCAGCGCCTGGCCATCGCGCGCGCGGTGCTCAAGAACCCGCCGATCCTCATCCTCGATGAGGCCACCAGCGCGCTGGATACCGAGAGCGAGCGCCTCGTGCAGGAAGCCCTGCTGAAGATGATGGAGGGCCGCACCAGCGTGGTGATCGCGCACCGCCTGAGCACCATCCAGCATTGCGGCGAGATCTGCGTCATCGATCAAGGGCGGATCATCGAGCGCGGCACGCATGCCGAGCTGTACGCGGCCGGTGGCCAGTACCGCAGGCTCTGCGATATGCAGGCGTTCGCGTAGGCGGCCGCAAGCCAGAACCGGTCACTCCTCGTAGCTGTCCTTGAACAGCAGGTCGCTCTCGTAGGGGTAGCGCGCGATGTGTATGGCCTTCACGCGCTCGTAGAGCATCTTGCGAAGCGCATCGATGTTCTGCCGGGTGGCGGCGCTGATGAAGAGGCATTCATCGGCGGCCATGCGCGCGATCCACGTGTCCTTGAGCTCCTCCAGCGAATACTGCTCCGCCCGCTTCATGGCCAGGTCGTCCGGGTCATGCGGCGCTGGGCGGTACGCATCGATCTTGTTGAAGAGCACGATGGTGGGCTTGTCTCCCGCGCCGATCTCGTTCAGCGTCTGCCTCACCGTCTCGTACTGCTCCTCGAAGTTGTGGTGGCTGATGTCCACCACGTGCAGCAGCAGGTCGGCCTCGCGGGTCTCGTCCAGGGTGCTCTTGAAGCTCTCGATCAGTT
>CAZJTB010000387.1:0-3293 GCA_964548485.1 uncultured Chryseobacterium sp.
GATGTGCTGCGCGATGGCCGCAAGGCCTTCGAGAACGGCCTGCCAAAGGACCTGGATGATGCCGCCGCCACCGTTGACACCACCCGCTGGGGCGTGGTGCCCACCACGCAGAACGTGGTGAATGCCTTCGCCATCCTGGAGAGCAACAGCAACCGCTTCCAGGATGTGGGCCTTGATGGGTTGAGCGGCAGACAGGCCGACCGGTTAGGCTACCGCGAGCAGGGCCACTTCGCAGACTTCCTCAGCAGCATCCAGGGCGTGGTCACCGATCCGGTGGCGTTGGCGCGCCTCCAGGAGGATCCCAGCAGCGACGATTACTCCTTCTTCCGCGGCACCGCGCTCGATGCCGCCCAGGCCAGCGTCCTGCAGCGTTACAAGCGCTTCAACAACCCGGAGGGCAACAGCGTGACCGACGAGGACAGCCCGGAGGATTATCCCACGCAGCAGACCACCATCCCCACCACCGAGGACATCAACCTGGACCAGAACCTGGCTGAAGGGGAGAGCTACTTCCACTACAAGATCCCCTTCCGCCCGCAGGACATGGTGGTGGGCCAGGGCTTCATCACCGACCGCATCCTGGGCGAGGCCTCCACGCCGGAGGGCACCAAGCAGGTGTACTGGTACCAGTTCAAGATCCCGGTGCGGCAGCCCACCGAGGTGGTCAACGGCATCCAGGACTTCCGCAGCATCCGCTTCATGCGCATGTACCTGCACGGCTGGCCGCAGGAGGCCACCCTGCGCTTCGCGCGCCTGGAATTCGTGCGCGGCGAATGGCGCAAGTACACCCAATCGCTGGAGAACCCCGGCGAGGTGCCTGGCAGCGACCCGGACCCCACCGCCTTCGCCGTGGCGGCCGTGAACATCGAGGAGAACGGCAACCGCTTCCCGATCAACTACGTGCTGCCCCCCGGCATCAACAAGGAGATCGATGTGGCCAGCGCCAACCTGCGCAACCTGAACGAGCAGAGCCTGCAGCTGAAGGTGTGCAACCTGCGCGACGGCGATTCGCGCGCCGCCTTCCGCAACGTGCAGTTCGACATCCGCAGCTACAAGAAGCTGCGCATGTTCATCCACGCGGAGAGCTCCGACCCCAACAGCCCCATCGCCTACGGCGACGCCACGGTCTTCATCCGCCTGGGCAACGACCTGGACCAGAACTACTACGAGTACGAGGTGCCGGTGCAGCCCTCCGTCTTCTTCAACCGCGACCCCTACAACGTGTGGCCCGAGGTGAACGACATGGTGGTGGAGTTCGCCAAGCTGAACGACCTGAAGATCCAGCGCGACCAGGCCTCCTATCCGCGCAACCTGCGCTATGCCGGCACCGATGGCACCCGCCGCATCTTCGTGAAGGGCAGCCCCAACCTGAGCCAGATGCGGAGCATCATGATCGGCATCCGCAACCCGAAGCAGGATGGCGAGGAGGCCAACCCCTGGGCGCCGGACAACGGGCTGCCCAAATGCCTGGAGGTGTGGGTGAACGAGCTGCGCCTCACCGACTTCGACCAGCGGGGGGGCTACGCCGCGGTGGCCCGCCTCAACGCACAGCTGGCCGACCTGGGCACCGTGAGCGTGGCGGCCAACTACAGCACCCCCTTCTGGGGCAGCATCGACAAGCGGGTAAGCGAGCGCCAGCGCGACACACGCTATGGGCTCGACGTGAGCGCCAACCTGGAGATGGGCAAGTTCCTGCCCGAGAGCAGCAACGTGAAGATCCCCATGTACGTGGGCTACAGCGAGCAGGTCATCAATCCGCAGTTCGACCCGCTGAACCCGGATATCGAGTTCAACGATGCCACGCGCACGCTATCGCGTGATGAGCGGCGCGAGCGCCTGCGCCAGTCGCGCACCTACACGCGCCGGCGCAGCATGAACTTCACCAACGTGCGCAAGGACCGCGGGCAGGGAGCCGGGCCGGAGCGCCCGTGGGACGTGGAGAACCTCAGCCTCTCATACAGCTACTCCGACCAGGAGTACTACGACATCAACACCGCCTTCGAGAACACGCGCACCTACCGCGGCAGCATCGCGTACCTGCACACCCCGAAGCCCAGGCCCATCGAGCCCTTCAAGGACATCGGCTTCGTGAGCAAGTCCAAGTGGCTCAAGCTCATCAAGGACTTCAACATGAACATGGGCTTCAGGCAGATCAGCATGCGCACCTCGGTCGATCGCCAGTACCTGGAGCGGCTGGTGAAGCCCAACCCCGACATTGAGTCGCTGCCCCCGCGCCCCACCTACAACAAGAACTTCAACTGGCAGAGCCAGTATGGGTTCAAGTACGACATCACCCGCTCGTTGAAGCTCGACTTCAATGCCAACAACCTGGCGGTGATCGGCGAGACCCCGGGCCGCGTGAACCCGCGCTACACCGACGAGTACCAGGCCTGGAAGGACAGCGTGATCGCCAGCGTGCGCGGCTTCGGCGAGGTGACCCGCTACGACCATACCGCCGCGATCACCTACACCCTGCCGCTGGACAAGCTGCCCCTCACCGACTGGATCACCGCCAACACCTCCTACACCGCCGGCTACCAGTGGGACCGCGCGCCCTTCACGCAGGACACCCTCGGCCATGTGATCCAGAACTCGCAGAACATCTCCGTGAACGGCCAGTTCAACTTCGTGAACCTCTACAACAAGTGGAAGTACTTCAAGAAGATCAACGACAAGGCCAAGGGCAGCCGGCCCAAGCCCACCACCGCCCCGGCGCGCGGCGGCGCCCAGCCCAAGCCTGAGGAGCCGCAGAAGGGAGGGAAGATCAACGTGCTGGAAGGCCTCGCCCGCGTGCTGATGACCGTGCGCACGGGCTCCATCACCTACAGCCAGAACAGCGGCATGCTCCTGCCCGGCTACGACCGCAAGACCAACATCCTGGGCATGGACAACTTCCGCGCGCCGGGCCTCGGTTTCGTGCTGGGCCAGCAGGACCACGCCCTCAACGGCGACTTCGTGCGCGACTTCGCGCGTGATGCGGCGCGCAACGGCTGGCTGGTGACCACCCCCTCCATCTTCACCGCCCGCACCAATGCGCGCACCGAGAACATCAACGCCCGCCTGTCGCTGGAGCCCTTCCGCGGCATGCGCGTGGAGATGAGCGCCAACCGCACCATCGCCAACAACCGGCGCTCCTTCTTCCGCTACAGCAACGACGCGCAGGGCTATGTGAACGACAGCCCCAACGAGACGGGCAGCTTCAGCGTGAGCATGATCGCCTGGCGCACCGCCTTCACCCGCGACGATGGCAACTTCGTGAACCAGGTGTTCCTGGATGTGCTGGCCAACCGGCC
>CAZJTB010000388.1:0-3274 GCA_964548485.1 uncultured Chryseobacterium sp.
GCAGGCCCGCTTCGAACACCGCATGCTGCAGTCCTGTGTACGATGCCGGGTTGGCCGGTGAAAGGCTGAAGGGATCGGCGATGGCCAGGCCGATGCCGCCAGCGCTGGCCTGCACCACCTGGGTGGCTCCCAAGAGGTCGCCGAAACCGAAGGCGGAGTACGGCGAGCCGCTCCCCTGCTGGCCCTGGCCCTGCACGTGGCCATTGCTACACGCGGCCCAGGCCAGTGCGGTGGTGATGCAATATGCGGCGATAGCCCTCAAGGGTCAGGAAAGGGTGCGCAAAGATGCCGCTTTTGAGGCCGCGGCTGAGGCGGAGACCATCGCCCCCGGCCAGGACCACCGCGCCGCCAGGATATTGGCGCCGGAACTCGCCGATGAATCCAGCGCATTCGTGCAAGGCGCCCTGCCAGACCCCGCTGAGAAGCGCGCCCTGCGTGGTGCTGGCGAAAGGGACCGCGCCGGTGCCATCCACCTGCACGAGCGGCAACCGCGCCGAGTAGTCGTGCATGGCCTTCGCCCGCATGCCGAGACCTGGCGAGATGGCCCCTCCGGCATAAACACCCCCAGGGCGCACCACATCGAAGGTGATGCAGCTCCCTGCATCGATGGCGAGCACCGCCCGCTCTGGAAAGAGCGCCGAAGCCGCAACGGCATTGGCCAGGCGATCCGCGCCCAGGGTGAGCGGGGTGGCATAGTCGTTCCTGATGGGCGCTGGCGAGGATCCGGTGATCGCCGTCACCGGGGCAAATACGGACAGCTCGGCAATTAGCAGTGCCGCATCCTGCCCCACGGAACCGATGGCCACGGCCTCCAGGTGTTCGCGCTGCGCTTCCGCTATGATGCCGTCGTGGTCACCGGACGTCATGATCGCCACGCGCATGATGCGCTCCCGGTTGAACCAGGCCAGCTTGGCGCGCGTGTTCCCGATGTCGATGATGAGGTCCATGGCCAGCCGGTTGAATCGGCTTGTCTATCTTTGCGCGCCTTCGCGCAGGGGTTGCACCCTGCAAAGCAAGCAATGGTGCCTTAGCTCAGCTGGTAGAGCAACGGATTGAAAATCCGTGTGTCCCCAGTTCGATTCTGGGAGGCACCACGAGAAGCCCCGGACCCGGGGCTTCTTCATTCAAGCCGCCTCACTGCGGCGGTGCTGTTCGAGCCAGGCGCGCACGGCCTTCAGGTGCTCCTGCTTGCGGGGCTCGCGATCGCGCTTATTGGTGCCGGTGAAGTAGGCATGCCGCTCCAGGAAGCGCTCCTGCAGCTCATACCATTCACGCTCGCTTCCGAGCACGCCGTAGGTCCGCATCTCAGCGAACAAGGTGTTCCCGATCTGCTCGAAATCGCCGCGGCCCAGGTAATCCAGGTCTGCATCGCACAGCACACGGCCCAGCTTGTTCCGCGGCCGTTGGGGAATGCGCGTGGCCAGGATCATGTCGCAGATCAGCTCAACCTGGCGGGCATTGAATCCGAATCCGGGCAGCACCTCGCGGACAATCCGGCACCCTGCCTCTTCGTGATCGGTATCCTGCACCAGGAAGCCGGAGTCGTGGTAGAGGGCTGCCACCTTGAGCAACACGAGGCCCTCGCCGGCAATGCCTTCCTGCTCGGCGATGCCGATGGCGCTCGCATACACGTCGAGCGTGTGCTCCAAGCTGTGATAGGTGCGCGCCGCAGGCAGTTCGCTCCGCAAACGCGCCAGGATGTACCCTCGTGCCGCTTGAGCGTCCATGACAGCGGTCCAAGATAGCAGCCGCGCGCGGATGGGGGCCCTACCCACATGTGGGCAGGGGCGGTTCGGTCGGGTGTCCAAGACCGGCGCGGTGGCCAGCGCCGCTAGCTTTCGGCCGTGATCAAGGCCAACCGACGGACCCTTTGGCTGTTCGCCGCCCTTGGCGGATACATCCTCGCGCAATTCATCTGGTGGGCCGTGCTGCTGCTGCGCCGCAATGCGGAGGTGGCCCATCTGCACCAGCTGCTGAAAGCCGAGCGCGGCGAGCCCTTCACCGCATTGCAGGGCACGCGCAACCTGATGGTGGTCAGCGAGGCGGCCGTCTTCCTCACCATCCTGCTGGTGCTGCTCTGGCTCACCTACCGGGCGGTGCGCCGCGACCTGGCGCATGCCGCCCGGCAGCGCAACTTCATCCTGGCCGTGACCCACGAGCTGCGCACCCCCATCGCCGGTGCCAAGCTGCAGGTGCAGACCCTGCGCAGGAATGGCCTGCGCGACGACCAGCGCGCGGAGCTCCTGAACACAGCGGAGCAAGAGCTCGACCGGCTCTCGGCGCTCACGAACAAGGTGCTCGACGCCGCGCAAGCCGAGGAAGGCATACCGCAGCGACGCGAGCGCATCGACGCCGCTGCGCTCGTCCGCAGCACGGCAGCACTGGCCGGGTCCACCATCGCCAAGGAGCACCCGATCAGGGTGAGCGGGCCGGCCGTGCTGGAGGTGCAGGCCGATCCGCAAGCGCTCCGGAGCATCCTGGAGAACCTGCTGGAGAATGCCGCCAAATATGCGCCGGCTGGAACCGCCATCGAAGTGGCCATGGAGACAGGCCGGGATGGGTGGCGCCTGCTCGTGCGCGACGAAGGGCCCGGCGTGCCCGCGGCGGAGCGCGACCGCATCTTCGATCGTTTCTACCGCGTGGGCCAGGAGGATACCCGGGAACGGCAAGGCACCGGCCTCGGGCTTTACATCGTGAAGCGGCTCATGCAGCGTTGCGGAGGCACCATCGTGGTGCGGCCGCGCCATCCGCACGGGAGTATCTTCGCCGCCTCCTTCCCGAACGCTTGATGGCACACCGCCGCGCCCTGCTGATCATCCTCGATGGCTGGGGCATCGGCGCGGGCGATGGGACCGATGCGATCGCGCAGGCGCGCACGCCGTTCATGGATGGACTGATGCGGACCGCGCCGCATGCCACCCTGCTCACCGATGGCGAGCACGTGGGCCTGCCCGCCGGGCAGATGGGCAACAGTGAGGTCGGGCACCTGAACATCGGCGCCGGACGCGTGGTGTTCCAGGACCTTGTCCGGATAGACCGCGCCATCGCCGACGGCAGCCTGCGCGCCAACCCTGAGCTGCAAGCCGCATTCGCCCATGCCCGCGCCCATGGCAGCCGCCTTCACCTCATGGGCCTGCTCTCCGATGGGGGTGTGCACAGCATGCGTGCCCACGCGGAAGCCCTTTGCCGCTATGCGCGCGAGGCAGGCATAAACGAGGTGCTCGTGCACGCCTTCACCGATGGGCGCGATACGGACCCGCGCAGCGGCCGCGAT
>CAZJTB010000389.1:0-3274 GCA_964548485.1 uncultured Chryseobacterium sp.
CCCCACCTCCTCCACCCCCGACCATATCGTCACCGCAGGCGGCCCGGCCAGCAGCGGCATGGCCACTGCCTTGAAGGCCTCCAGGTGCGGCGTGCTGCTGTGCGCACCGGTGTAGTAGGCCTGATCGGCCCAGCGCTCCACCAGCAGGATGCGGTCGGGGTCACCCAGTGCATCGCGCAGCACGGTGATGCCCAGGTAATGCGGTTCCTTGAGCACCTCGGCCAGCAGCGGCTGAAGGGCGGCATGGAACGCATCGCCCTGGCCGGGCAATGCGCGGTAATCCACGGCAACCGCAACCGGTACCGATTGCTGCGCGATCACGCTTTCACAGTAGGTCAACAGGCAACACGTGGCGAGAAGAGGGAGGATGCTCCGCATGGTCGGGTGATATGATTGTCACCTCGAATATAGGCTCGCCCCCGTACACCTCACGAGGGTTATGCGGCCGGGCATTGCTGAGCACCAAATGAAGGCCGAGCTGCCGCATGTGCCGAGGCATTCACCACATGGGCCCATCCATGATGCCGCGGCACACGTCTCCACCCTGTAATTATCTGCCCCCTTGGTGCAACCTATGGGGAAAGAACGAACTCATGGACAAGGCAGAACGCACCGCCAAGCCTGTCCCGGCGAACTGGAACCGGGTGGGCTACATCGCCTTCACGCTGGCCGGCATTCTCTTCACCTTCTGGGGCAGCGACCGCACCCAGGGACCGATGTTCATGGCGCTGGCACTGGTCTTCGACCCCTACGACCAGAGCGTGCCGTGGAACGAACGCCCGCGTTGGACGAAGGCGCTTCTAATTGGACACCTGGGGCTCGCCGCCGCGCTACTCGGTTACGTGCTGGCCCGCTGAGCCCGACCTTCGAGGGCCATGACCGATGAACAGCGCTTCCTGTCGCTGATGCGCGAGCACCAACGCATCGTGCTGCGGCTCACGGGCCTGTACGCCAACGATGCGGACGAGCGCAAGGATCTGGAGCAGGAGGTGCTGTTACAGGCCTGGCGGGGCTTCGCCTCGTTCCGGGGGGAGGCCAAGTTCAGCACCTGGCTGCACCGCGTGGCGCTGAACACCATCCTCACCCAGAAGCGTCGTCCAGCCGTGGTGGAGCGCCAGGAAGGGCTGGACCGGAACCCGCATGCGGTGCACGACCCGCGCCCCGCGCTCGATGATGCCGACCGCCTGCGGCAAGCCCTTCGCCAATTGCCTGAGACCGACCGCGCGCTGATCGCCCTGCACTTGGAGGGTTTCGACAACGGCGAGGTGGCGGGCATCCTGGGCATCACAGCGAACCATGTGGGTGTGAAGCTCCGCCGCATCAAGACCCGCCTCGCCGAACTCCTTCAACCGCACTGAGCCATGGACTTCCGACTCGCCTTCGACGAACTCAGCCCGCAGGACCCCGCCTTTGAGCAACGGCTCCGCAAGGCCACCAGCGCGCTTCAGCCCTCGCACCACCCTTTACGCAAGCTGCGCCGCGCGATCCGCATCAACCTCGGGCTCGCCATCATGCTCACCCTGGGCCTGATGCTGATGATAACCGGGGTCGCCGACGCCATCGTGCAGCTGTGCCTGCTCGTGGTGCTAGCCTTCAATGCATGGGCCATCATCACCACCCTTCGGCTCTACCGGTCGCTGCCCGATCACATCCCTGCCGAGCGCGGCGTGCTGCACGTGATGCGCGACCATGCGCAAGCCATCGAGCATTGGATGACCGCCCATAAGCGCGTGGCCCTCTTCATCTACCCGGTTGCGGCCACAGGTGGCTTCCTGCTGGGCGGCGCCGCCGGATCCGGCCTGAGCCCGGCGGCCCTTCTCGAACGTCCGACCATGTGGCTGATCCTGCTGATCACCCTCATCGTGCTGGTGCCCCTGGCGCATGGACTGGCGGGTTGGATGACGCGGATGGCCTTCGGTGGGCACCTGGCTGCCCTGCGCGAACGGATCGCGGAACTGGAGGGTGGCGTGAACTAGCAACGCACGCACCGTCAAGTCTTGACCGGGCCCGTCCGCATCCGGCTGGGCGCGGCCAATCGGGAGGGGTTGCCCCCTGTGTCCAATCCGCTCGATGAGGCCCTTCCGTGTTCCGGCGCCATCAGCGCATGAAGCCTGATTCAGGTCAGCATCGGCCCCCGAAAAAGCCCGAACTTCGCGCGTCATCCGAATACAACCACCATGGCAACCGGACTGAAAGACGTGGATTACGGCCTCGAGAAGATCATGGCCGATGCGCAGGACTTCCTGCCCCTGCTGGGCACGGATTACGTGGAACTGTACGTGGGCAATGCCAAGCAGAGCGCCCACTACTACAAGAGCGCCTGGGGCTTCCAGAGCCTGGCGTACGCGGGCCTGGAGACGGGCGTGAAGGACCGCACGAGCTATGTGCTGGTGCAGGACAAGATCCGCCTGGTGCTCACCACGCCGATGAACCCCGAGAGCCCGATCAACGATCACATCCGCAAGCACGGCGATGGCGTGAAGGTGATCGCCCTGTGGGTGCCCGATGCGAAGAAGGCCTGGGAGGAGACCACCAAGCGCGGCGCGAAGAGCTTCATGGAGCCCGTGCGCGAGGAGGATGAGCACGGCTACGTGGTGCGCAGCGGCATCCACACCTACGGCGAGACGGTGCACATCTTCGTGGAGCGCGACAACTACAAGGGCGCGTTCCTGCCAGGCTTCCGCGCGTGGAAGAGCCACTACAACCCGCCGCCCGTGGGCCTGAAGTACATCGACCACATGGTGGGCAATGTGGGCTGGGGCGAGATGAACACCTGGGTGGACTTCTACGCCCGCGTGATGGGCTTCGCGCAGCTGGTGAGCTTCGACGACAAGGACATCAGCACCGAGTACACCGCGCTGATGAGCAAGGTGATGAGCAACGGCAACGGCCGCATCAAGTTCCCCATCAACGAGCCGGCCGAGGGCAAGAAGAAGAGCCAGATCGAGGAGTACATCGAGTTCTACAACGGCGCGGGCGTTCAACACATCGCGGTGGCCACCAACAACATCATCGAGACGGTGGGCGCGCTGAAGGACCGCGGCGTGGAGTTCCTCTACGTGCCCCCCACCTACTACGACGACGTGCTGGATCGCGTGGGCGAGATCGACGAGGACGTGGCGGTGCTGAAGGAGCACGGCGTGCTGGTGGACCGCGACGATGAGGGCTACCTGCTGCAGCTCTTCACCAAGCCGGTGCTCGACCGCCCCACGATGTTCTTCGAGATCATCCAGCGCAAGGGCGCCAAGAGCTTCGGCAAGGGCAACTTCAAGGC
>CAZJTB010000390.1:0-3265 GCA_964548485.1 uncultured Chryseobacterium sp.
GTTCTCTATGGATGAGTACATCCGCTTTGAACAGATATACGAATTGGCCAAGGGTATTGGGATCAACTATGCGCCCGGCACATTCGATATAGCGCATCACACACGAGCAACACTTAGGCATGAACTAAGACTAGCTGGCCTCGAACCGATTGGCCCAGTCTAAATCGCCCCCTCCCCCAGCAACAACGCCGGTTCCTCCAGCAACCCTTTGAAGGTATTGAGGAAGGCCGCGCCGGTGGCGCCATCCACCACGCGGTGGTCGCAGCTCAGGGTCACCTTCATGGTGTGGCCGGGCACGATGGCGCCGTTCTTCACCACGGGCTTCTCCATGATGCCGCCAACGGCCAGGATGCACGCATCGGGCGGATTGATGATGGCGGTGAACTCCTCGATGCCGAACATGCCGAGGTTCGAGATGGTGAAGGTGTTGCCCTCCCAATCGGCGGGCTGCAGCTTCTTCTCCTTGGCCTTCTTCGCATAGTCCCGCACCTCGGCGCCGATGGTGCGCAGCGGCTTGCCATCCGCGAAGCGCACCACGGGCACGAGCAATCCTTCCTCCACCGCCACCGCCACGCCGATGTGCACGTGCTGGTTGAAGCGGATGCGATCGCCGAGCCATGAGCTGTTCACCTTGGGGTGCTGCTTCAAGGCCACCGCCGCAGCCTTGATCACGAGGTCGTTGAAGGAGATCTTGTCCGGCGCGATGCGCTGGTTGATGGCCTCGCGCACCTGCATGGCGCGCTCCATGCCGATCTCGATCGTGAGGTAGAAGTGCGGTGCGGTGAACTTGCTCTCGGCCAGACGGCGCGCGATGGTCTTGCGCATCTGGCTCACCTCCACCTCGGTGAAGGCCTCCACCTGCGGAGCGCTGTAGGCCATGCCGCCGCCGCGGTGGTTCTCGATGTCCTGCTTGGTCACGCGGCCCTCCGGACCGGTGCCGCGCACGCGGCTGATGTCGATGCCCTTCTCCTCGGCCAGGTGCCGTGCGAGCGGGCTGGCCTTCACGCGGCCATTGTTTGCGGCCGCAGGGATCGGAGCGGGCTTGGGTGCAGCAACGGGAGCAGGCGGAGGGGCAGGAGCAGGGGCAACGGACTTCGTTGCCTCCTGCGCCTGCTCCTGCTTCTTCGCCACAGGAGCCTCGGTTGCTTTCGGCTGTGCCGTGGCTGCTTCAGCCAAGAGCTTGCTGATGTCCTCCCCTTCCTTGCCGAACACCGCGAGGATGCTGTCAACCGCGGCGCTCTTGCCTGCGGCCACGCCGACGTGCAGCAGCACGCCATCCACGGGGCTCTCGAAGTCCATGGTGGCCTTGTCGGTCTCGATCTCGGCGAGCAGGTCACCGGTCTTCACCTTGTCGCCCACCTTCTTGTGCCACTTGCTGAGACCGCCTTCGGTCATGGTGTCGCTCAGCTTCGGCATGCGGATGATCTCGGCCATGGGCTAATTGCTGTTGGGGTTTTCACCACAGAGGCACAGAGCACACAGAGCGATTCTTGAATACGTCCTGCTGCATTCAGCCCTGTGTACTCTGTGCCTCTGTGGTGAATGCATTTCAATCCTTCAGGTACGGGTAATCGGCCTGCATGTACACATCGGTGTACAGCTCGCTCGGATCGGGCGAAGGGCTCTCCTCGGCGAACTTCACGGCCTCCTCCACCTCCCTCTTCGCAGCCTCGTCGATGGCCTCCAGCTCGGCCTCGGTGGCCCACTTCTTCTCCAGCAGGGTGGCGCGCACGCTCTCGATGGGGTCCTGCTTCTTGTACTCCTCAACCTCCTCCTTGGTGCGGTACTTCTGCGGGTCGCTCATGCTGTGGCCCTTGTACCGGTAGGTCTGGATGTCGAGCAGGATGGGGCCGTTGCCGGCGCGCACGTGCTCGCAGGCCTTGGCGATGGCCTCGTGCACATCCTCGCAGCGCATGCCGTTCACGGGCACGCCGGGCATGTCGTAGCTCTCGCCGAGTCGATGCAGCTCGTGCACATTGCTGGTGCGCGCCACGCTGGTGCCCATGGCGTACTGGTTGTTCTCCACGATGAAGATCACTGGGAGCTTCCAGGTCATGGCCATGTTGAAGGTCTCGTGCAGGATTCCCTGCCGCGCGGCACCGTCGCCGAACATGCACAAGGTGACGTGATCCTCGCCGCGGTACCAATCAGCGAAGGCGATGCCGGCGCCCAGGCCGATCTGCCCGCCCACGATGCCATGTCCGCCGAAGAGGTTGCGGCTCTTGTCGAAGTAGTGCATGCTGCCGCCCTTGCCCTTGCTGGTGCCGGTGGTGCGGCCATAGAGCTCGGCCATCACGCGCTTGGGCGAATCGCCCAGGGCGAGCGGGTGGCAGTGGTCGCGGTAGCCGGTGATGATGCGGTCGGTCTTGCGGATGGCGGTGACCATGCCCGCGAGCACGGCCTCCTGGCCGATGTAGAGGTGGCAGAACCCGCCGAACTTCTGCATCTGGTAGAGGTAGCCGCACTTCTCCTCGAAGCGGCGCATGAGCACCATGTCGGTGAACCAGCGCAGGTAGGTCTCCTTGCTGAAGGCTGAGCCGGAGGTCGTGCTGGCTCTGGGCTTGGCGGATGCGGTCTTGGTGCTCATCGGTCGGCGCGCGTGGCGAGGCGGGCAAATATACCTGCCCACCGCAAGGGGCGCGGGCACCCGGTGCGTGCGGAACGCCGCTAACGGGGCAGGAAAGAACCGTCGAAATGCAGCGGCAGCAGATCGGCCGCGCGCGCGATTTCGATCACCTCGCCGGATGCGGCTGCAAGGAGCACGCGCATGGGGCGCTTCTGACGCGATTCCTGCTCCAGCAGCGCCTGCCTGCAGATGCCGCAGGGAGAGACCGGCATGCTGCCTTCCACCTGCGGAACGGCCACGGCGATCACTTCCACCACCGCGCCCGGGTCCATGGCCATGGCCTGATGCAGGGCCGTGCGCTCAGCGCAAATGCCCGCAGGGAAGGAAGCGTTCTCCTGGTTGTTGCCCTCCACGACCAGGCCGCCACCGGTGCGCAGCGCCGCGCCCACATGGAAGCGCGAATAGGGCGCATAAGCGCGCTTCGCGGCCGCGCTGGCCCGGCCCACGAGCTCCGCATCGGGGCCGTCAAGCTCATGGGCCTGCAACCGGCGGTAGCTGAAGGTGTGCTCGTGGTGCTGCATGCCGCCTTGGGCGAAAGGAGGGCGAATGTAGTTGAACCCCGAACCGCCTCAGGCATCGAAGGCAGCGCCCCGTTTAGATTTGGCGCCCTTGCACGCCGTGGACACCGCAGCCCGCATC
>CAZJTB010000391.1:0-3249 GCA_964548485.1 uncultured Chryseobacterium sp.
CGCCAACCGGGCCTCCCACCACCAAACCAAAACCAAACCCTGCTTCCACCGGGAGCCTAGCTCCCCTGATCGTTGAAGATCCACAGTGCTGATGTGCTTTCGGTACGCATGGCAACGAGGGGTTATCGATTCGTCAGCCACCAAGCTAGCCGCGCGCGAAGCGTTCGGAAAGTGATGAACGAGGAGTGGCGACGCCGAACGAACAAGCGGCTCTATGAGCTTGCCATGATGGTCAGATGGGGCATTCCACGGGCTGACCCGCGCCAATCCGCTGCACCGCCGTTCATCGCGTAAGGTGCACCGCTCGCTGGCACGCCCGCTCCGCATCGCGCCCTGCTCCTATCTTTTCGCCAAACCAGAACACCATGTCATTGCGCGTGCTGATCGTGGACGATGAAGCGGATGCCCGTGAGAACCTTCGCATGATGCTCGAGGAGCACTGCCCCGAGGTGCAGATCGTTGGACAGGCCGGGAGCGCGGCCGAGGCCCGCCAGCGGATCAATGAGCTGCAGCCCAACGCGCTCTTCCTCGATATCAAGATGCCCGGTGAGGACGGCTTCCAGCTGCTGGCCTCCATCGCTGAGCTGGACCTGCCGGTGGTGTTCACCACGGCTTATGATGAGTATGCGCTGAAGGCCTTCAAGGAGAACGCGCTCGATTACCTGGAGAAGCCCATCGACCATGAGGAGCTGCAGCGCGCGGTGAAGAAGCTGGCCAAAGCCGCGGGCGAGCTGAACAGCGCGCAGCCATCGGCCATCGCCACGCTGATGAAGGACCCGGCCTCGCCATTGAGCACGCGCGTGGCCATTCCCGGCCGCGACGGCCTGGTGCTGCTGAAGCAGGAGGACATCCTCTACCTGGAGGCCAGCGACAGCTACACCACCGTGCACCTCAAGGATGGCAAGCGCAGCGTGAGCAGCAAGCACATCCGCGTATTCGAGGACAACCTGGACCCGAAGACCTTCTTCCGCGTCCACAAGAGCTACATCATCAACCTGGCCCACCTCAAGGGCTTCAGCCGCTCGGAGGGCAACATGGCCCAGCTCGACAACGGCGTGCTCATCCCCGTTTCGCGCCGCCGCCTGCCCGATTTCCTCGGATTGATCAACACCTTCTGATCTTTGGCGCTCATGCGCGCCTCCGCCAGCATCGCGGCGATCCTCGTGTGCTTCGCCGCCGGAGCGCAGCAGCACGCGTTCAAGCAGCTCACCACACGTGATGGACTGGCCCAGAGCCAGGTGCGCTCCATGGCGCAGGATGCCGATGGATTCCTCTGGATCGGCACGCTGGGCGGCGTGAGCCGCTTCGATGGCGCGCAGTTCCAGAGCCGCTCGGTGCAGGATGGGCTGCCTGAGGCGCAGGTGAGCGCCATCGCGCGCGCGGCTGATGGCACGCTCTGGCTGGGCTCTGGCAATGCGATCGTTCGGGTGGAAGGGCGGCGGCTCAAGGCCGAGATCATTCCTGGAATCGACCGGGGGGCACGCGTGCTGGGCCTGGCCCCCGCCGCTGATGGGTCGCTCTACATCGGGACGGATGGCGGTGGCGTGCATGTGCGCGGCGCGAAGGGCATCGGGCGCCTGCCGGGCTATCCATCCGATGCGCCGAACGTGCGCGCCCTGCTGCTGCTGCGCGATGGCTCCCTGCTGGTGGGGCACCGCAACGGCCTCCTGCGCTGCGCAGATGGGCGATGCACCGCGATCCCCGTGGGCGACGAGGAGCCGAAGCTCGTGAGCGCGCTGGCCGAGGCGGCCGATGGCAGCTGGTGGGTGGGAACGCTGGGCAGCGGGGTGTACCGGATCGCGCCCGGCGGCGCCCTTGTGGCGGAGTTCGACGAGGAGACCGGGCTGTTGCAGAACAACATCCGCTGCCTGCTGCTCGACGATCGCGACCGCCTGTGGATCGGGTCGAAGCTCGGCCTCAACGTAATCGAAGGCCAGCGCCTGCGAACCTTCACCGTGCATCAGGGGCTTCCCAATGACAACATCCAGTGCGCCTTCCAGGACAGCGAGGGCAATCTGTGGTTCGGCACTGATGGCGCTGGCGCCCTGCGCTACCTCGGCGACGGCTTCGTCACCTACACCGTGAAGGATGGCCTGTGCAGCGATCTGGTGATGAGCATCACCGCCGACGCGCAAGGCGACCTATGGCTGGGCACCTACGACAACGGGCTGTGCCGCCTGGATGCGATGGCCCTGATCACCACCACCGACGGGCTCCCGAACAACACGGTATGGTGCGGGCTGCTCGACCGAGACGGCAGCCTCTGGTTCGGGACCAGCGATGGATTGGCGCATGTGCTCAACGGCATCGTGCAGCGCCCGAAGGGCCCGCAGCCGCTGAGCGGGACGCGCGTGTTCGCGCTGCATCAGGACGGGCATGGCCGCATCTGGTGCGGAACGCGCGAAGGGCTGCACTCCTTCATGCCGGGCGCGCCCATGCAGCGGCATGCCGAAGGGCCGCAAGCGCCCACGCGAGCCATCCGCGCGATCATCAGCGACGGCGCTGGAGGCCTGGAGATGGCCAGTGACGACGGGTTTTTCCGCTATCAGGACGGCCGCTTCACCAGGCTCGGACCCGAGGAAGGACTCAGCGACCTTACCGCGCTCTGCCTGCTGCGCGATGCCAACGGACGCACCTGGGTGGGCACCGCCAACGGCCTCACCTGCCTCACCTACTCCGGCCCGCGCATCGTCCGGTTCGGGGAGGATTTCGGATCCAACTACATCAACTTCCTCCGGGCCGACGCGCAGGGCTCGATCTGGGCCGGCACCAACAGCGGCTTGTTCCAGTTCAACCCTGACAGCCTGCTGGCCAACCCTGCCGCAAGGAGGCGCATCACCACCAGCGATGGATTGCGCGGATTGGAGTTCAACCTGAACGCCTCGCATGCGTGGACCAGGAACCGGCTCCTCTTCGGCAGCGCCTCGGGCCTGGTGCTGCATCAGCCTGCCACCGCACCCGAAACGGCGGCCCCGCCGCCCGGCATCCGCATACAAGCGGTGCGCTCCTTCCTGCAGAGCACCGACTGGAACGGCCTATGCGACAGCCTCGATGCCGAAGGGCTGCCCCGGGGGCTCCACCTCAACTACCGCAGGCATTACCTCACCTTCGATTATTCGGCCACCGCCTTCGGGAAGCCCGAGGAGGTGCGCTACCGGTACCGCCTGCTGGGCCTCGATCCGGATTGGCTGCCGGCCACCGATGCGCGCTTCGCCTCGTACAGCAACCTGCCGCATGGCCACTACACCT
>CAZJTB010000392.1:0-3242 GCA_964548485.1 uncultured Chryseobacterium sp.
TGCCATCGGTGGCCATGCCGCCGGATTGCTCGGCCAGGAAGGCCAGCGGATTGGCTTCGTACAGCAGGCGCAGCTTGCCGTTCGGGGCCTTCTGCGTGCCGGGGTAGAGGTAGATGCCGCCCTTCAGCAGGTTGCGGTGGAAGTCGGCCACCAGGCTGCCGATGTAGCGCGCGCTGAGTTTCCTTCGCTTGCAGGCGTCGATGTAGCTCCGCACGCCATCACTGAACTCGAACCAGTTCCCCTCGTTGATCGAGTAGATCTTGCCCTCTTCCGGCGTCTTCATGTCGGGGTGGCTCAGGCAGAAGGTGCCGATGCTGGGGTCCAAGGTGAACCCGTTCACGCCACGGCCGGTGCTGTACACCAGCATGGTGCTGCTGCCGTACACGATGTAGCCGGCCGCCACCTGGGCGCTGCCTTGCTGCAGGAAATCCTCCAGTGTGGCCTTGGGGCCGGTGCTGATGCGCTTGTAGATGCTGAAGATGGTGCCGATGCTCACATTCACGTCGATGTTGCTGCTGCCATCGAGCGGGTCCATCGTCACCACGTACTTGCCGCCGTTGTCGAAGTGCACGATATCGTCGTTCTCCTCGCTGGCCACGGCGCACACCGCGCCCTGGGTCCGCATCATGCGGATGAAGAGGTTGTTGGCGTACACGTCGAGCTTCATCTGCTCCTCGCCCTGCACGTTCTCGTTGCCGGCGGCGCCCAGGATATCGGCCATCAGGCCGGCCTTGTTGGCCTCGCGGCTCACGATTTTGGCGGCGAGTCGGAAGGCGGTGAGGAGGCTGCTGAGGTCGCCCGTGGAGCCGGGGAAATCGGCCTGGCGCTCCACGATGAACTCCGAAAGGGTCTTGATGTCGGACATGATCGCTTTTTCACCGGCAAAGATGGGGCGCTGCTTTCTTTGTCGGCGATGGAAGTAGTCATCCGCAAGGCGGAAGCGCACGATGTGCCGGCCATGCTGGCGCTGGTGCGCGAGCTGGCTGCCTTCGAGCGGGAACCCGATGCGGTGACGGTGACCGAGGAGGAGATGCTGGACGCAGGGTTCGGCAACGATCCGGTCTGGTGGGGATGGGTGGCTGCGGATGGGAAGGACGTGCTGGGCATCGCCGTTTGCTACGAGCGCTATTCCACTTGGCGCGGCCGGGTGGGCTACCTGGAGGACATCGTGGTGACGGAGCGCGCCCGCGGCTCGGGCATCGGTGAGCGGCTGCTGAAGGCCTGCGCCGAGGAGGCCGTTGCGCGCAACTACCATCACCTCACCTGGCAGGTGCTCGATTGGAATGCCGGCGCCATCCGGTTCTATGAGCGGCTCGGCGCGGAGATCACGCGCGAATGGCTCAATGGCAGGCTCTATCGCGAACAACTCAAGCGCATCGCGTCAACATGAAGGTGTTCAAGTTCGGCGGGGCCAGCGTGAAGGACGCCGAGGGCGTGCGCAACGTGGCGAAGGTGCTCGCGCGCTTCCCCGATGATGACCTGCTCATCGTGGTGAGCGCCATGGGCAAGACCACCAATGCCCTGGAGGATGTGGTATGGGCGCACCTGGACGGCAAGGACACCAAGCCGATGGTCGATGCCCTGCGCAGCTTGCACTTCACTGTGCTGAAGGAGGTGGCGCCTGACACTGACACGGCAGCGCGCTCCCTGGACCAATCGTTCCGCGATTTGCTGCGCGTGCTCGCCATCCGCGGAAGCGGCGATGCGGACGAGGACTACGACCAGATCGTCTCGCTCGGCGAGGTGTGGAGCACGATCATCGTGGGCGCGCACCTGAACGCGGCAGGACTCGCCAGCCATTGGGTGGATGCGCGTGCCGTGATCCGCACCGACGATCATTTCCGCGCCGCCCGCATCGATTGGGAGGGCAGCCAAGCCCAGGCCGACCAGGTCTTGTCGCCGCTCCGTTCCACGAAGCCGGCCCGCATCATCACGCAGGGCTTCATCGGCTCCACCGCCGATGGGCGCACCACCACCCTCGGCCGCGAGGGCTCCGACTTCTCCGCCGCCATCTTCGCGTACCTGCTCGATGCCGAGAGCGTCACCATCTGGAAGGATGTGCCTGGCATGTTCAACGCGGATCCCAAGCGCTTCCCGGATACCAGATTGCTCAGCCACATCAGCTACCGCGAGGCCATCGAGCTCAGCTACTTCGGCGCCAGCGTGATCCATCCGCGAACGCTGCAGCCGCTGCAGAAGAAGGGCATCCTGCTCTATGTGCGCTCCTTTCTCGACCTCGACGCGCCGGGCAGCACCATCGATGCCCGCAGCGAGAACGATTCGCTGATCCCATCATTCATCGTGAAGCCGAAGCAGCTGCTCATCAGCATCACGCCGCGCGACCTCAGCTTCATCGTGGAGGAGAACCTCAGCGGCATCTTCCGTCGCTTCGCGCAGCAGAACGTGCGCATCGACCTGATGCAGAACAGCGCGCTCGCCTTCAGCGTGGCCGTGGATGACACCCCGCGCAGCCGGCAGCTGATCGGGGAGCTCATGGCCGAGTACGAGGTGAAGTACAACGAGGGCTGCGAGCTCGTTACGGTGCGGCACTACGACGAGCCCACCCTGGCGAAGCTCACGGTTGGCAAGGAAGTGATGCTGGAGCAGCGCAGCCGCACCACGGCGCGCTTCGTGCTGAAGGCGCAGGCCTAGCTTCGCATCATGTTTCGCGCAGCGCTTTTCGTCCTTCTGCTGGCCATCGTTGCTGAAGCGACTGCTCAAACCCGACCCGCGCGGAACAACCCGCCTGGCCCCGCCAAGGCGGCTGTCGCAGCCGAGCTCGCGCGCATCGATTCCGCAGGCGATGCCGCACGGTCGGTCGAGGAGCGCATCCGGATCGCGGCTCAGCTCAAAGGGAAGGAGTCCTTGGCCCTGCTCAGCGATGCAGCCGCCTTGGCTGATAGCGCGCAGAATCCCGCGCTGGGCATCGATGCACGTACTCCGTTGATTGAACTGCTGCGCGCCTCAGGCGACCACAAGCGCGCGCTGAAGGAGGCCGACCGTGTGATTGGCCTGCATGTGCTGATCAATGAGCAACTCGCCGCAAAGGATGCCCAGGAGATGGCCGACCGGACGTTCCGGTATCTGCAGGAGCGGGACAGCCTCATCGCCCGGCATGAGGAGATCGTTACCGCTTCTTTGAACGCGCTTGGGCAGGCGCATCGGATGATCGCTTATCGCGAAATGGCGATCGTCGTCGCCTTGATGTGCATGATGCTCCTGTTGGCGGGCATCGTGATGCT
>CAZJTB010000393.1:0-3237 GCA_964548485.1 uncultured Chryseobacterium sp.
ACTGGAAGCTGTACAAGTACAAGAGCGGCTCCAAGAAGTACCGCACCCGCATCCGCCGCCAGAAGATCGTCTTCTAAACGGGTGGCCGAACCATCCGGAGCGCCCCTGCCCACGCAGGGGCGCTGCCATTTCCGAGGCGGACCTAGCTTCGTCCGCCATGCGCATCCTCATCACCGGCTCCAACGGCCTGCTCGGGCAGAAACTGGTCGCAGCGCTGCGCGACGATCCCGCCGTTGAGCTGATCGCCACCGGCCGCGGCCCCGACCGCACGCCTGAGCCCCTGGGCGGGCAGTATCACGCGCTCGACATCACTGATGCAGGGGCCGTGCATGCCCTGTTCGATCGGACACAGCCAGCGGTGGTGATCCATGGCGCCGCCATGACCAATGTGGACGCCTGCGAAAACGATCCCGAGGCATGCCGGGTGCAGAACGTCGAGGCCACCCGCCACTTGGTGGAGGCCGCCAAGCGGCATGGCAGCCACTTCATCTTCCTCAGCACCGACTTCATCTTCGATGGGCTCCATGGCCCGTACAGCGAAGCGGATGCGCCGGCACCGTTGAGCATCTACGGCCACAGCAAGCTCGAAGGCGAGCGCTTGGTGATGAGCGCGGGCCTGGCGAAGTGGAGCATCGCCCGCACCATCATCGTGTACGGCGTGGCGCCCGGCCTGAGCCGGAGCAACGTGGTGCTCTGGGCGAAGAGCGCCTTGGAGAAAGGCCAGCCGATCAAGGTGGTGGACGACCAATGGCGCATGCCCACGCTGGCGGAGGACCTGGCCGATGGCTGCATCCGCATCGCGAAGCGCGGCGCCACCGGCATCTATCATCTCTGCGGCCCCGATGGCATGAGCATCCTGGAGCTCGTGATGCGCGTGGGCGCCTTCTTCAAGCTGGACACCTCCGTGATCAGTGCCGTGAAGAGCGATACGCTGGGCCAGCCGGCGAAGCGTCCGCCGAAGACGGGCTTCGTGATCGAGAAGGCGCGGCGCGAGCTGGGCTATGCCCCGAGAGGCTTCGAGGAGGGGCTGGCTGTGGTGCGTGCGCAACTGGTTGCACAGGCCTGATTCGTCTGCGCGAGTGGCCATCGCGCACGGTGCTGGTGTCGCCGCTCCTCGCTTTTAACATATCGAATTTGGATTCGCGCTGCTTCGCGCTTAGGTTCGTTCTCCTGAAACCTATCCCTATGCGCGTACCCCCCCCCCATCCGGAAGGCGCTCCCTTTCGTGATCGCAGCCTGTAGCGCGGCAAGCGCGCTTGCGCAGGCGCTGCAGGTGAGCCTGGCAACATCGGCCTACAACGGGTATCACATCTCCTGCTTCGGCTTCAAGGATGGCGCCATCGATGCCACGGTGAGCGGTGGCACCCCGCCCTACAGCTTCGCTTGGACTAACGGCAGCACCACGGAGGACATCGCTGAGCTGCCTTCGGGCTACTATGCGGTGGAGGTGATGGATGCCGACTCGGCGCGCGCAACGGCCCACATCACCTTGCTGGAGCCGATCGCGCTGAAGTTGGACGCCCAGGCGAGCACCTATCCGAACGGGTACAACATCAGCTGCCACGAGTGCTACAATGGGAGCATCACAGCTAGTGCGCTCTATGGCGTGCCGCCCTACGCATTCATCTGGAACGACGGTTCCACTGAGGGGACTCGCAATGGGCTAGGGTCGATCAAGTACGCAGTGAAGGTGACCGACGCCAATGGCTGCGAGGCCTCTTCGGAGACGATTTACCTCACACAGCCCGAAAGCAAGGATTGGAAGCTGGGGGGCAATGCGGGCAGCGACGCCAGCCTCAGCTACATCGGCACCACCGACGCGCAGGACGTGGTGTTCAAGAGCAACGATCAGGAACGGCTGCGGCTGCTGGGCGATGGCAGCATCAAACTCTTCGGCGAAGCGAGCCAGCAAGGTCCGCTCTACCTCGATGCCGACGGCACCTTGCGGATCGGTGGCTTCAACGAAGGCCCGCCGCCCTATCCCGGCCCGGATTGCCTCCAGCTGCACACCTATCCGTATTGGCGCAGCAACGGCAACAGCTTCCCGGCCAACCTGTGTCCGAACGAGGCGCCCATCCTGGGCACGCGCACGGCGCACCCGCTGCGTGTTTACACCGACGACATCGAGCGCATGATCGTGACCGTCGAGGGCAAGGTGGGCATAGGCGCCACACCACCTGCAGGCCCGATCGATGGTTACCGCCTGTATGTGGGACAGGGCATCGCCACGCGCGACGTGCTGGTGAAGAACGGTGCTTGGCCGGACTACGTGTTCGATGAAACCTACCGCTTGCAGCCGATGAGCGAGCTGCGCGCCTACCTCCAGCGCAACAGGCATCTGCCCGGAATCCCTTCGGCCCGTGAGGTGGAAGAGAAGGGCGGCGTGGAGGTGGGCGACCTGCAGCGCCGCATGTTGGAGGTGATGGAGCAGCAGGCGCTTTACATCCTGCAATTGGAAGAGCGCCTGGCGCGCGTGGAGCAGCGGATGGGCAACCATGAAGCGTCGAAGCGATGAACTTGGCACGCTTGGAGAGCATCGTCCGTTGGCCGGTCCACCGCGATTGCGCGGCACCATGCTGCAGCATCGGCCAGGCGCAAGGTGCCAGGCGCGTGTGGCTTATTGGGCATGGCCTGGAGAGCCCCATGCCACCGGTTCCACGCGCTTGGGGCCAAGGCCCGCACTGCAAAGGCAGATGCGCAACGGTGGTGGGCGATGCGCATGCCGGCATAGGAAGTGAGTGCGGTGGGTGTCCACGATCAGCGCGGCCGCGACCGGCTCGGGGGCATCGTGCAGCGGGCCTGTGCGAGCCGGGCTGCGGCTTTGATCGTGGGCGCCTTTTGGCTCCACCTTTTGGCGAAGCAAAAGGTGGAAGAAAGGATTCGCGCCCTCGGATCACGGATGGAGTCGGTGCTCATGGAAAAGGAAGCACTCGACCGTGGGTGCTCTATCTTGTGGCTGGACTCATGCTGGCGATGAAGGCCCAAGCCCAGACCCCCTTTCCTGACCTCACGCTCCAGGACCTGGCCTGGAGCAGCGGCACCCATCACTACGCGGTCACGCAGAGGATCCTCTCGCCCAGCACGCCGGACCTGCCCATGGCCATCACCGGTGCAGCTGATGCCGAATTCGTGAGCGGCACGCAGGTGCGCCTGCGGCCCGGCTTCCATGCGGGCGGCTTCACGGGCGGCGGGCGCTTCCGCGCGCGCATCGATGGATCGCTGGGCCCGGTGGGCGAT
>CAZJTB010000394.1:0-3229 GCA_964548485.1 uncultured Chryseobacterium sp.
AACGGCCTGCAGCCAGCCGCAGGGCTATGTGGCCAACGGGAACGATGGCTGTCCGTTGGATCCCAACAAGAGCGCTCCCGGCAACTGCGGATGCGGCAATCCGGAGCCCGGTTCAGCGTGCAACGATGGCAATGCATCGACCGTGAACGATGTGATCGGCACCGATTGCCAGTGCGCGGGCACACCGCTCCAGGTGGATTGCCTGGGCACGCCGGGTGGCAGCGCCCTCCCCGGCACCCCCTGCAACGACAACAACCCGAACACGGCCAACGATACCTGGGGCAGCAACTGCCAGTGCGCAGGCGTGCTCATTGATTGCACGGGCACCGTCGGTGGCAGCGCATTGCCCGGAACGCCGTGCGATGATGGGAACCCGTTCACCATGAATGACGCTTGGAACGCCCAGTGCTTCTGCATCGGTGAGCAGGCCGTGGCCGATTGCGCCGGCATCCCCAGCGGCTCGGCCTTCATCGATGCCTGCGGCCAATGCGCCGGTGGCAGCACGGGCATAGCCCCCAACCCGGACGAGGATGCGGACGGCGTGCTCGATTGCGACGACAATTGCTCCGGCATCTTCAACCCAAGCCAGGCCGATTTCGACGGCGATGGCATCGGTGATGCTTGCGATAACTGCATGTGGGTGGCCAATCCCGATCAATCCGATGCGGATGGTGACGGGGTGGGGGATGCCTGCCAGCTCATCACCGGGCTGATGGAGCGCGATGGCGGCATCGGCTTGTCCATCTCACCGAACCCGGCATCCGGCGGCTTGCTCCGCGTCAGCTGCTCATCGCCCTTGGCGGCGCGCATGCGGATGACCGATGCGGCAGGCCAGGTGGCGCTTGAAGCGCCGTGGCGGCCCTACCTCGATTGCGACGCCCTCGCGATGGGCGTGTACCTCATCGTTGCGCTGGATGCGGAAGGCAGACCGCTGGCGCGCGCCAGGTTCGTCAGGCAATGACGGACCGATGTTGGAAGAGGGGCCCCGGGATGCCGGGGCCTTCTCGTTTCAACGCACGAGCGTGACCGTGCCGATGAGCTCGGCCTTCTCCGGGGTGAACTGGTCCTTGGCGCGGAGCTTCCACACATACACATCCTGCGGAAGGATCTTGCCGCTGTTGTTCATGCCGCCGTTCCATCCGTCGGCGGGGTCGGTGGTGCTGAACACCAGCAGGCCCCACCGGTTGAAGACCATGAACTCGTACCAGTCCGGTTCAACGCCGATCACTGAGGGCCTGAAGACCTCATTCTTGTCGTCGCCGTTCGGGGTGAAGGCATTGGCCACGTAGATGGTGAGGTCGTCATCCACGAGCACGCGCTGGCAGAGCGTGTTGCTGCAGCCCAGCGCATCCGTGGCGGTGAGGCAGATCTCCCGCTCGCCCACCGTGGGCGGATCGAAGGTCCAGCGGAAGATGCCGCTCGTGTCGAGGGCTGCGCCATCGACGATCCAGGCATACGTCACGCCCGGCTCCGGAGCATGCGTCACGATGGTGCTGGGGTCGTTCACGCTCACGCGCGTGGGCAGCGCATAGAAGATCGCCGCAGGCCCGGTGGAGACCGTGATCGCATCCGGCACCAGCAACGCTCCCGTGCAGCCATTGGCGTCGGTCACGGTCAGGCGCACATCGAACCGGCCAGCCGTGGTGTATGTATGCCACGTTCCAGCTGTGCCTGTTCCTGTTCCGCCATCGCCGAAGTTCCAGGTGGCCGTTTGGGCTCCGCCAGGGTTGTTATTGGTGAATTGCACCTGTAGCGGCGCGCAGCCTTCAGCGATGTCGATTTGGAAGCCGGGCTGAGGGAGCGGGTTCACCTGGATGACCAGCTGCGCCTGATCCACCTCGGTCGCGCACGCGCCGTTGCCGGTTGCGGTATAGAGGTAGGTGCCCGGCACGTTGGTGGCCGGCGAGAAGGTGCCATTGCTCGCGCCGGATGGACCGACCCAGGTGCCACCGGGCTGCGCACCGGATAAGTAGCTCAGCATGTTCACTGGCGTGGCATCGGCGCACAGGCTGAGCGTGCCATCATTCCCCGCATTGGGCAGGGCATCAATGGTGACCTGAACCGTGGCCGTTGCGTTCGGGCATGGCGCAGTTCCCGCTACGGCATAGAGGTAGGCCCCGCTGCTGGCCGATGCAGGATTCACCTGGGTGACCGTTGCCCCGCCTGGAGCGGTCCAGGTGCCACCGGGCTGCGGATTGCCGCTCAACCAGGTGAAGGGGTCAACCGCAGGACCGTTCACGCACAGGGCCACCGCTCCGCCGATGCCCGCCACCGGCGCCTGCACCACCTGCATGGTCACGGTGCTCGATGCCGAAGGACAGGGCGCGGCGCCGCTAACGGTGTAGGTGTAGAGGCCCGGCGTGTCGATGCCTGCGGCGAAGGTGGGGCCGTGCGCGGCGCCGTTCGGCGCGGTCCAGCTGCCGCCTGCGCTGGGCGATCCGCCGATTGCATTGATCAGGTTGAACGGGGCCGCATTGCTGCTGCAGAGCGACTGACTGCCGCTCGAGCCTGCATTCACCGCCTGTGAAACGGTCACGCTCACGATGGTCGACACCGCCGGGCAGGGGCCATTGGCCGCGATGGTGTAAGTGTAGTTGCCGCTTGCCGCTGATGCCGGATTCAAGGTGCCATTCATCGAGGCGCCATTCGGAGCGGTCCAGCTGCCACCGGGCTGCGGATTGCCCGATAGGGATGCGCTGAGGCTCACGGGCGCTGCATTCGAGCAAACAGCGAGCGGATTGCCGATGCCAGCATTGCTCGCCGGAGTCGTGGCAACAGTGACCGTTGCACTCGAACTGGGGCAGGGTGGCGTGCCCGCGATGGTGTACGTATATGCGCCATCAGCTGAAGTGCCCGGGATGAAGGCGCCTGAGGAAGGTCCGCCACCAGGCGCGGTCCAGGTTCCGCCGGTCTGGGCGTTGGGGCCCAGCGAGGCGAACAGGCTTGCGGCCGCGCCTGTGCTGCACACGCTCAGCGGCGCGCTCACGCCAGCATTGGGCTGTGCGCTCACATTCACGGTTATCGTGGCTGTGGCTGCCACGCACGGCGGGGATGCGGTGATCGTGTAAGTGTACACGCCCGGAGTGCTCACGCCTGGTGTGAAGATGGAACTGCCCAACGGGCCGCCATTCGGTCCGGTCCACGCTCCACCTGCATCTGGATTGCCGCCGAGCGAGGCGAAGAGATCGGCCGCTGGCGAGGCGTTGCAGAGATTCAAGGTGGCGCTTGT
>CAZJTB010000395.1:0-1001 GCA_964548485.1 uncultured Chryseobacterium sp.
ATACTCCTTCTCCCAAACAAGTTCTCCTTGCAGATCGAACTTGGTGACGAAAGGATTCTGCAAGCCTCCCAGAACACCCCTTTGTTGCGAGAATACCAGATAGCCATCGCCCACTTCGTACACCGATTTGCCCACCGCGAAGCTCCCAACGGCATTGGTATGCGCCACATTGAAGGTGATGGGCTGCTGGCCCCACCCATGGGTGGAGACCAGCAGCATTGCCATCATCAGCGCCTTACGGGGCGTATTCATGGGTTCAGGGTTTCACGATCAGTTTGGTGGTCAGGGGCGTGCCTGCCAAGCTCACTTGATACAGGCCCGGTGTCCATGCGGCCAACTGCAGCTCCAGCACGCCGTTGCCACGAAGGGCCATGCTATGTACCAAGCGTCCTTGGACATCGAACACATTCAGCACGCCTCCTTCCAAGGCAGCGGGGTACACCAGGTAGGCGCGATCGCGGGCCGGGTTGGGGTAGGCCGCCAGCTCGTTTCCCGTGTTCCACTGCGCCGCACGACGCGGTTTGTTGGGCGCACCTGCACGCTTGGTGAAGTCGGGCCAGGCCACCGGAGGTAGCGGAGCATCGCCCGTGGTCGCGAAAAGGATCCCAGCCGCTATGGCCGCACCCTGGTCCGCGCTCTCGGCATGGGCCCACAAGGTGGCCTTGTCGGCCATGCTCAATTGCTCCCATTGGCCCTGTGTTTCCTGCATCATGGCCAGCAGGTCGGCATACACCTCCTTGCCGTTGCGCTGCAGCCACTCGCTGTTAAGCAACTGGGCGGCATCGGTGTGATCGCCCTTGGCCATTTTGCTCTCCAGGTATTCCACGCTGAACTGCGGGTCCTTGTCGAAGAGCATCATGCGCTGCAGGCTGTCCAGCGATCCGGTGCTGGTGCTGTCGTGCCCGTAGATCTGGATCAGCACGTTCATGTGGCCGCTCATCTCCAAGCGGCGCTGGGCGATCTCTTCCTCCAGCAGTTGCTTGGCGCTGGGGCCTTGCCCT
>CAZJTB010000395.1:1029-3211 GCA_964548485.1 uncultured Chryseobacterium sp.
CATGTTCAGGAAGAAGGGCGGCAGGACCTCCTCATCCTGCGCCAGGTTCCACAGGCCGCGGTTCAGCGGGCTGTTCTGCAGCAGCACCTGGGTGAGGTGCCAGGCGTCCATGGGTTGTTCGCGCAACAGCACGGCCTTCACGGCATCGTCGCTCAGCGGATGTTTTGACAGCAGCAGATCGCGCAAGGTGGAACTCGCCATCCAGGGCGCGTCGTTGGTGATCGCCTCCATCAGATCCGGCGTCTCGCCCAGGTCAACGGTGCCGTTGTACAGGTCCAGCGCGCTCACCAACTGGCTTTTGGCCAGGGCGTAGGCCGCAGCGCGCACAGGCCCGCTACCGGGGTTGATGGGGATAACTCCGTTTCCGCAATGTTGGACTTTGTCAAATGGTCCACTGCCGGAAATATGAAGATCGAAGAACTGCGGATGCTGATCGCACGTCACCCCCACCAGGTTTTCGGGGAACTCGTGGCGCTTGTAGTTCAGCTGCATGCCTGGGAACCAACCGGGTATCACGTTCCAGTTGGCATCCACCGCCCAGTCGAAGCGGTTGGTGCAATCCTCCTCGTCGTAGAAGCGGTTGCCCGCGAGTTGTATTTGAGTAAGCTGCCCACTGCCCACAGTTTGTCCACCCTGGTTCGGCTTCAAGAGGCTTTGTTCCAGCAGGGCAATGTCGAAGGTGTTGTTGGTATGGTCGCCGCAGAGCAGCTGCAGGCCGGCCTCCAGATCGCCGGAGCTGTTACCCCGGTGTACGCCCTTCACCAGCTCACCGGCGGCGAGGTTGTTGAAGGTGTTGCTGTAGATCTTCTCATCGGCATAACTCCAGACCTGGCTCACGCTGGGCACGCTGCTCACGAAATGGATGCCCACGGAATTATCCCGCCCTTCACCGGTAAAAGTGTTCTGCTCCACCACCAATCCGCGCGACTGCCAGAGCAGCATGCCCCGACGCGGGTTTGGGGCGGTGCCCTGGTCGGTAACGGCAAAGGTGTTGCGGGAGTAGTTCACTCCGCGACCCGCGAAATCGAGGATGCCGAAGACGTTGTTCTCGAAGTGCATGCGGTCCACTTCCACGGGGTTGAAGGGCGTGCCCACATTGAGGATGCCCATGCGCTAGTTACGCATGTAGCTCTGGGCCGGGTTGCCGTTCCCTAGAACACGGATGGTGGCGCCGCTCATGAGGATGCCGTTGCCTGCTTGGTCCCCAGCCTCGGCAGGGTCTCCCGCAGGGGACCCTGCCGCACCAACGAAACTAACACCTCTGCCGAAGCGGGCCCACACCATTCCACGTTCTATTCCACCTCCCCGCCTTCGCCAGCTACGGCGTGCAAAGCACCTTTCCCCCGGCTAACCATCTGCTGCCTTCGGTGAGGTGCATGTAGTAGAGGCCGGTTGAAGGTTGCAGGTTGATCAGGTTGAGGGTTGTGGCCCCCACTTGCACGCGCTCCTCATGCACCAGGCTGCCCGTGGCATCCAACAGCACCGCGCGCAGTGGTCCGTTGGGCGTGAACGTGGGTGGCGGCTCGAAGCTGAATTGCACGGCTTGGCCATCGGACACCGGGTTGGGCCAGATGTGCAGGTATTGATTCAGATCCAGTGCCTGCTCCTCGATGCCCACGGTGTGGCAACCGGGCACCAGGCAGCCCATGCTGTCCAATTTCACCAGCCAGAGCTTGGCCGGGTAGGTGTAGGTGGTATCCACAAAACGCTCAGTGCTGCCCGTGAGGATGAAACCGCCATCGCTGGTGGGCTCCACATCGTTGAAGATCTGCTCATTGCCGTTGAAGGGGCCATCGTACCAGCGGTAGAAGCGCCGCCATAGCTCATCGCCTTCCGAAGTGAATTTGAAGAGCATGCCGCGGTCGAGGGTGGCGTTGCTGCGGTAGATGCCGCAAACGACCAGATTGCCGTCTGGTTGCTCAAAACCATCCTCGAATGTGCAATACCTGTTATGCTGATCGGCTTGGATCGGATAGGAGGACCACAATAAGACTCCAGTTGACGAATACTTCGCCAGTAATGCTCTTGTAGGCTCGAATTGCGGCCAAACAGGAATAGGCTCTGAAAATGCTCCTATGGCAAGCACCCCGCCATCGCTTGTTGGAATAGCTTGGCTGTAGCCCGAAATTCTCGGCCAATGACGCCGCCATACGAAAGTACCGTTGGCATCGACTTTCACGAT
>CAZJTB010000396.1:0-3206 GCA_964548485.1 uncultured Chryseobacterium sp.
TGCCCAAGTTCGGCTTCACCAACCCCACCCGCGTGGAGTACAAGGGCATCAACCTCGATGCGCTCCAGGCCCTCGCCACCGAGAAGGGCCTCAGCACCATCGACCCCGCGGTGCTGCGCGCCAACGGCCTCATCGCCAAGAACGACCTGCTGAAGGTGCTGGGCCGCGGCGAGGTCACCGGCGCCCTCTCCATCTCCGCGCACGCATTCAGCGCCACCGCCAAGGCCGCCATCGAGGCCAAGGGCGGCAAGGCCGAGGTGATCGCGCTCATCGCCCCCAAGACTGAGGCATGAAGAACCTGATCGACACGATCAAGAACATCTGGCGCATCGAGGAGCTGCGCAACCGCATCCTCATCACGCTGGGCCTGCTGCTGGTGTACCGCATCGGCAGCTTCATCATCCTGCCGGGCGTGGACAGCACGCGCATGACGGACCCCACCTCCACGGGCGGCGGCATCGCGGAGATCCTGTCCATCTTCACCGGTGGCGCCTTCACGCGTGCCAGCATCTTCGCCCTGGGCATCATGCCCTACATCTCGGCGTCCATCATCCTGCAGCTCGCGGGCATGGCGGTGCCGGCCGTGCAGAAGCTGCAGAAGGAGGAGAGCGGTCGCCGCAAGATCAACCAGTGGACGCGCTACCTCACCATCGGCATCTGCATGATGCAGGCGCCCGGCTACATCGCCACCACCATCGAGCCCGAGGCCCGTCCCGACAGCTCGTTCTGGATGTTCTCCAGCATCGTGATCCTCACCGCCAGCACCCTCTTCGTGATGTGGCTCGGCGAGCGCATCACGGAGCGCGGCCTCGGCAACGGCATCTCGCTCATCATCATGATCGGCATCCTCGCCAGGCTCCCGCAGAGCTTCGCGCAGGAAGTGGTGGGCCGCATGGGCCCCGGCGGCGGCGGCCTCGTGCTGCTGCTGGTCGAAGTGGTGATCTGGGTGCTCATCATCGCCGGCTGCATATTGCTCGTGCAGGGCACGCGCCGCATACCCGTGCAGTACGCCAAGCGTGTGGTGGGCAACAAGCAGTACGGCGGCGTGCGCAACTACCTCCCCCTGAAGGTGAATGCCGCCGGTGTCATGCCCATCATCTTCGCGCAGGCCATCGTGCTCATCCCCATGTACCTGGCCCAGGCCCCTGTCTGGGGCAATCAGCCGCCGCAATGGCTCATCTCCGTGGCCAACAGCCAGGGCGTGGCCTACAACATCATGCTCTTCCTGCTGGTGGTGGCCTTCACTTACTTCTACACGGCCATTACCATGAGCCCCAACGACCGCGCCGACGACCTCAAGCGCAACGGCGGCTTCATCCCGGGCGTGAAGCCCGGCAAGGCCACGGCCACCTACATCGACGAGCTGCTCTCGCGGATCACCCTGCCCGGCGCCATCTTCCTGGGCATCGTGGCCATCCTGCCGGCCTTCGCGGGCATGATGGGCATCAAGCAGGGCTTCGCGCAGTATTTCGGCGGAACCTCATTGCTGATCATGGTGGGCGTGTTGCTGGACACGCTGCAGCAGATCGAAAGTCATCTCTTGATGCGCCACTACGACGGATTGATGAAGAGCGGGCGCATCAAGGGCAGGAATCAAGGAGCGGCCTACGGCATGGCCGGGTGAACCATGGGGAGCAAGCCCCTGGTGAACCTGAGCGATGCCGAGATCGCGGTGCTAAAGGAGAGTTCTTTGCTTGTTGGCAAGACCCTGGCCGTGGTGGCCGAGCGCATGGCGCCCGGCGTTACCACGGCCGAACTGGACCGCCTGGCCGAGGAGTTCATCCGCGACCAGGGCGGGGTGCCCGGATTCAAGGGCCTCTATGGCTGCCCCAGCACGCTGCTGATCAGCGTGAACGAGGAGGTGGTGCATGGGCTTCCAGGCAGCCGCGTGCTCAAGGAGGGCGACGTGGCCAGCGTGGATTGCGGCGTGCTCATGAACGGCTTCTACGGCGACAGCGCTTACACCTTCATGGTGGGCGAGGTGGCCGGCCCCGTGAAGCAGCTGCTGCGCGTGACCAAGGAATGCCTGGCCAAGGGCATCGAGGCCGCGCAGGAGGGCAATCGCACCGGCGATATCGGCCATGCCATCCAGAGCCACGCGGAAAGCAACGGCTACGGCGTGGTGCGCGAGCTCGTCGGGCATGGCCTGGGGCGCAAGCTGCACGAGGCCCCCGAAGTGCCCAACTACGGGCGCCGCGGGCACGGTGTGAAGCTGGCCACCGGCATGGTGCTGGCCATCGAGCCCATGATCAACATGGGCACCAAGGAGGTTCGGCAGCTCAAGGACGGATGGACCGTGGTGACGCGCGATGGCAAGCCCAGCGCGCACTTCGAGCACAACATCGCGGTCCGGTCGGGGAAGGCAGAGGTCTTGTCAACGTTCAGCTACATCGAGGATGTGCTGAAGCGGAAAGGTGAATTGATCGCCGCGTAGGAAGGGCCACGGCCCGACCTCCACGGAGAATGGAACAGAACGGAAGGAAAAGAAAGAACGAACGGAAGTAGATGAGCAAGACGGGGACCATCGAGCAGGACGGCGTCATCAAGGAGGCGCTGAGCAATGCCATGTTCCGCGTGGAGCTGGAGAACGGCCACGTGATCATCGCCCACATCAGCGGGAAGATGCGGATGCACTACATCCGGATCCTGCCCGGCGACAAGGTGAAGGTGGAGATGAGCCCGTACGACCTCAGCAAAGGCCGCATCACCTTCCGCTACAAGAGCTAAAGCACCAGAAGCACCATGAAGGTCAGGGCATCCCTCAAGAAGCGCTCGGCGGACTGCAAGATCGTCCGCCGCAAAGGGCGCCTGTACATCATCAACAAGAAGAACCCCAAGTTCAAGCAGCGTCAGGGCTGATAATCGCACCAGAGCATGGCACGTATCGCAGGCATCGACCTCCCCAAGACCAAGCGCGGCGCGATTGGTCTCACCTACATCTACGGCATCGGCCGCAGCACCGCGCTGGAGATCCTGGCCAAGGCCGAGGTGAACCCGGACACCAAGGTGGACGACTGGACCGATGATGAGCAGGCCCGCATCCGCCAGTACATCAACGAGCGCATCAAGACCGAGGGCGCGCTGCGCAGCGAGGTGCAGCTCAGCATCAAGCGCCTGGTTGACATCGGCAGTTACAGGGGCGTGCGCCACCGCAGCGGGCTGCCCGTGCGCGGCCAACGCACCCGCACCAACAGCCGCACCCGCAA
>CAZJTB010000397.1:0-3200 GCA_964548485.1 uncultured Chryseobacterium sp.
TGATGATCGGCCGCGCGAGCATCGGGCACCCGTGGATCTTCAACGAGATCAAGCACTACATCGCTACCGGCGAGCACCTGCCGCAACCGAGCGTAGCTGATCGCGTGGAGGCCGCGCGCCAGCACCTGCGGGCATCACTCGCTTGGAAGGGTGCGTGGGAAGGCGTGGTGGAGATGCGCCGACACTACGGCAACTATCTCAAGGGCCTGCCGAATGTGAAGGAGGTGCGGTTGCGGTTGTGTACCGAGCGTGACCCGGTCACGATTGAGCAGATCCTCGATGAGGTGAAGGCGACCTACGCCCTCGCCGCCGTGGCATAAAGGAACCTCCTGCTCAGCGCGCGCAGCGGCACCCAGGTGGCCAGCAGGCCGATGGCCAGCACCGTGGCCGTGATCAGCAGCAGGTCACTGCCCACGAGCTTCACGGGGAAGGAGTCGGTGATGGCCTCGGCCATCTCCACGAGGGCGAAGCGTTGCTGCGCCAGCACGATGCCCACGCCCAGCGCCAGGCCGATGCCCGCGCCCGCCAGCACGATCAGCAGGCCTTCATGGAGGAAGATCCGGCGCACCATGCGCGCTGTGGCGCCCATGCTCATCAGCGTGCGCATGTCCTCCTTCTTCTCGATCATCATCATGGTGAGCGAGGCGATCACGTTGAACGCGCCGATGAGGCCGATGAAGGTGAGCACCACGAAGGCCACGAGCTTCTCCGTGGCATTGGTCTGGTACATCAGCGCGTTCTTCTGGTAGCGCGTCTTCACGGTGTAGCGCGGGCCCAGTACTGCGGCGATCTCCCGCGCGGCGCGGTCCATGTCGGCCTTGGGCTTCAGCTTCAGCTCCAGGGCGCTGGCCGCGCTGTCGTAGTGGAGCAGCTCGGCGGCCAGGTCCAGCGGCACCACGGCGTACTTGCTGTCGTACTCCATGTTCATGCTGAAGGCGCCGCTCATGGCCACGGCCGCCTGCTCGAAGGCCGCCTGCTTGAACTTGCTCAGCTTGCGGCCCCGGATGGGCGCGCTGATCTCCAGCGGCTGGAACACGCCATCGTCCAGCGGCGCGCCGAGGTCGGCCTTGAGCCCGAGGCCCAGGATGGCGGCGGGCCCGGTGGCGCCCTCCAGCGCGGCATCGCCGGTGAAGATGTAGCGCTCCATGCCGGCCATGCCCAGGTATTGCGGCTCCACGCCCTTCAGGGTGGCCACGGCCTGCTGGTCGCCGCAGCGCAGCAGCACGTTCTCCTCGATGGTGAAGCTGGCCTGCTCCACATCGGCACGCGCGAGCAGGGCGCCCAGGTCGATGGAGTCGCGCGCGAGCGTCTTGCCGGCGGCGGGCGTGATGGTGATGTCGAGGTCGAAGGGCGAGTAGATCCTGTCCACCAGCTCGGCAATGCCGTTCATGGCGCTCATCACCACCACCATGGCGCCGGTGACCACGGCGATCACCACGATGCTGATCCACGTGATCACGTTGATCGCATTGGTGCTGCGCTTCGCGAGCAGGTAGCGGCGGGCGAACAGGAGAGGCAGGTTCACGCGGTGAAGATCGTGCACCGCATAACTTCGACGAGCGCAACACCTTTGGTCATGAGATCAATCCTGCTTTGCCTCGTCCTGCTACCCGCTATGGCGCTTGGTCAGTGGGAGGTTTCGGCTTTCGGCGGTGCTGGCCTTGGCCGCCTGCCCACCGACCTAAGTCCGGTCACGAGCCGAGGGGAATCGCAAGAGGTGCTTTACGGACCGGGATGGATTGCTGGTGGCCAGTTCAGCCATGTGCTCAGCAGGCCGTTGCGCTTCACGACAGGTATCCATTGGGCGTGCATCAGTGGTCGCGATGAATATTGGCTGCAAGACCACATGTGGAGTTCGGCCGAGCGCAGGCTGGGTTATGCCGTGTTGCCCATGCTGTTGGAGGCGGAGGCCGGGCGCTTTCGCTTAGGCGGCGGTTTTCAGCTAGGCGTGCTGGTACTGCAGCATGGTCGCTTCACCTACAATCCGCGCTACCAGCCGGATGCATACGAGGAGTTCGAGACGGACGACCTTGGCTTGCGGCGCTTCGACATCGGCGTCGCGGCCCAGGCATCCGTGCTGATTGCGCAGCGCTGGCGCCTTGGCCTGCGCTACTACAGAGGCCTATCGGACATCAAGGATCATTCGGATTGGCACCTTTCGCCGCTGTGGACGGAGCAAGTGATTGGGATTGTCGCTTACCAGTTGCTGCCCCAGAGACGAACCGCATTAATGGATGCGAAAGGCAGGGAGGCGCCTACAGAAGAGTGAATCCCCGTCACTTCCACGCCTTCACCACCAGCCCCGTCCCCGTGCTGTGCGTCATGCGCACATCGGCCATGTTCAGCAGGAAGGCGATGGGGTAGGCCAGCAGGTAGTAGAAGGGCAGCACGATGAAGAAGGCCTTGCTCGCTTGCAGCATCAGCAGCGGCCACTTCATGCTAAGCTTCCAGCTGATCTTGCCGGGGGCGCCGTAGCTGTAGCGCGCTTCCACCTTGCCAAAGCCGTTGCGCAGGCACTTCGTACGGATGTCGTCGATGTTGTAGCCGTCGCGCACATGCTCCTCGATGAAGGAGCCATCGCCCTCCTCATGCACGTCGCTGCCGCCTTGGTCGCTGGGCGTGCTGATGATGAGCATGCCGCCTTCCCTGAGCGAAGTGCTGTAGCAGCGCAGCGCGGCTTCATCCTCGAGGATGTGCTCCATCACATCCACGCACACCACCAGATCGAATGCGTTCGGCAGTTGGAACTTGGTCACATCGCCCACCTCGAACTTCACCTGCGGCCTTCCGATGCGCTGAAAGAAGGCGTTGCAATCGGCCACCTGCTCCTCCTTCACATCGATGGCGGTGATGGCGGCTTTGGGCAGCTTGCCGCTGAGCCAATAGCTGTATTGTCCGAAGCCCGCGCCGGCATCATAGATGGCGGTGACCGGCTTGCCATCCGCATCGCGCTTGGCGATCCACGCGCGCAGCTCGCGCTGGATGTGCCAGCAGCGCAGCAGCAGCAGGTCGAGGAGTTGATAGAAGAGCTTGCGCAGGAATGGCGTTCGATTGAACACCACGCCCAGGCGGCGCTTGACGGGGTCGTACTGCATGGCTCAGAGCGAAGGAATGAAGAACATGGAACATGGAAGGAGGAACATGTAACACGGAATGAAGAACATGGAACACGGAATGAAGAACATGGAACACGGAATGAA
>CAZJTB010000398.1:0-3200 GCA_964548485.1 uncultured Chryseobacterium sp.
CCGTGATCAGCGCAGCACCGTGAGGTGGCCGGTGACCTCGGTGGCCCGCGCGCCCAGGTCGGTGGTGGCCCGGTAGCGCATGCGCCATACGTACACGCCATCGGGCACGGGCTGGCCCCCCACGTAGCCGTCCCACGTGTCGTCGGGGCTGCTGAAGTGCACGATGCGCTCGCCCCAGCGGTCGAAGAGGTCGAAGCTGAAGTCGCGGTTCGGCCCGGAGTAGATCACCTGGAAGCGGTCGTTCACGCCATCGTTGTCCGGGGTGAAGGCGTTGGGCACATGCACCTGCGGGTCGCACACGCCTTCGGTGACGCGGATGGAATCAACAGCGTCGATGCAGAGCCCGGCGATGCGGACGGCGTAGAGCCCATCGGCCGAGACGATGATGGAAGGCGTGCTGGCGCCGGTGCTCCACGCGTAGCTGGCGCCGGGCGTGCCGGCATCGAGCAGCAAGGGATCATCGATGCAATAGGTGCTGTCAGTGCCCAGCGAGAGCGTGCGCACCCAGGGCTTGAAGGTGATGCGCGCCGCATCGGTGGCCGTGCAGCCGAGCAGGGAAAGGGTGACGCTGTAGATGCCCGAGGCCGCGACCTCGATGGATGGTCCGGTGGCGCCAGTGCTCCAGAGCGCGGTGGCGGCTCCGGCCTGCACGCTGAGCGCGAGCGTGTCGCCCTCGCACAGCACGCGGTCGGGGCCCAGGTCGGGCGCGATGAGCGGCACGTAGCTGATGCGCACCGTGTCGCGCGCGACGCACGCCGCCACTTGCACCGCCACCCAGTAATCGCCGCCGGTGCTCACGGTGATGGATGCGGCGCTCGATCCGGCGCTCCAGCTGTGCGTTCCGCTGATGCCCGTGGCCAGCGTGGCCGTTTCGCCGGGGCACAGCAGCCGGTCGGGGCCCAGGTCGAGCGAGGCGGGGGAGAAGTAGACCACGTTCACCGCATCGCTCGCCGTGCAGCCGTTCAGGTTCACCGTTACCGCGTAGCTCCCCGCCGCGCTCACCACGATCGCGGGCGCCGTGCTGCCGGTGCTCCACTGGTAGCTGGCGCTGGGCTGCTGCACGCTCAGGCTCATGGTGGCGCCTTCGCAGAGCGTGGTGTCGTTGCCCAGGGCCACGATGGGCGCGGGCAGGGCGATCACGCTGGCGGCATCGGAAGCGCTGCAGCCGTTCACGGTCACCGTTACGCTCACCTGGCCTCCGCTGCCGGTGGTGTACGACGGGCCGGTGGAGCCATCGTGCCAGAGGTAGCTGGCTCCCTGCGTGAGCGCGCTGAATGTGGCCGTAGCGCCGGGGCAGATGCTCTGGTCATCGCCGAGCTCGATCTGCGGCAGCGGGTTGAAGGTGACCTGCACGGCATCCTGCGCGTTGCAGCCGGCCACGTTGGCCACCACGGTGTATGTGCCGCTCGCGGTGGGCTGTATCTGCGCGGTGGTTTCGCCGGTGCTCCACAGGTAGCTCGCGTTCGGCAGCGTCGCATCCAGCAGCACCGCATTGCCTTCGCAGGCCACCTGGTCGGGCCCCAGGTCAACGGCGCCGGGATTGAGCACGAACACCTCCACGGTATCGCTCGTCACGCACACGCCGCTTTGGGTCGCTTGCACCCAAACGGTGGCCGTGCTGTTCACGGTGATGGAGCTGCCGGTGGACCCCGTGCTCCAGAGGAAGGTGGCGTTCGGCGCGGCCACGGTGAACACGGCCTGGTCGCCCGCGCACAGGCTGAGGTCGGCGCCCAGATCGATCGGCGCGGGCTGCACCACGGTGAGCTGCATGGCATCGCTGGCCGTGCAGCCATTGAGGTCAACGGCGACGCTGTAGGTGCCGCTCTGATCCACTGTGATCACGGGCGTGCTCTGCCCGGTGCTCCAGGCATAGGTGGCCCCGGCATTGGTCGCGTCCAAGGTGATGGCCGTTCCCGCGCACACAGTCTGGTCCGGTCCCAGGTTCACGGTGGGCACGGGCAGCACGGCCACCGCGATGGTGTCGCTCACCGCGCAGCTGCCTTGCGTGGCCTGCACCCAATACGTGCCGGCGCTGCTCACGCTCAGCGATGCGCTGGTGGCGCCGGTGCTCCACAGGTAGGTGGCGCCGGGCAGCGCGGCGTTCAGCACCAGCGATTGGCCCTGGCACAATGTCGCGTTGGGCCCCAATTCGATGGCGCCGGGCGTGGCCTCCACGATGGTGATGGCATCCGATGCGCTGCATCCCGCAGCGTTGGTCACCTGCACCGCGTAGGTGCCTCCCTGGGCTACAAGGATGCTCGGGGTCTGCTCGCCGGTGCTCCATTGGTAGGTGCCGCCGGCGATCGTCGCGTTCAACGTGATGCTCTCACCGGTGCACAGCGTGGCGTCCGGTCCCAGATCGATCACGGGCACAGGCACCACGGCGATGGCGATCGCATCGGACACGGCGCATGGACCCTGCGTTACCGCTACGCTGTAGCTGCCTGCCGCGCTCACATCGATGGTGGGCGTGGTGGCGCCGGTGCTCCAGAGATAGGTGGCGCCCGGAACGGTCGCATCGAGCGTGATGGACGTGCCCGCGCAGATGCTCGCATCGGGACCCAGGTCGATGGCGGTAGGAGTGAGGTAGGCGGCTACGAGCGCATCGCTCGCCAGGCAGCCGTTCGCATCGGTGAGTTGCACGCTGATCGCTCCCGGGGCGGTGATCTGGAAGCTCGATGACGTGCTCCCGTCGTGCCACAGGTAGGTGGCTCCGGGCTGCGCCACGCTCAGGATCGGCTGATCGCCAGGGCAGAGCGTGAGGTCGGGCCCCAGATCCACTTGTGCCGCAGGGTGCGCGCCGATGGTGATGGCATCGCTCGCCGAGCAGCCATTCACCGTCACCTGCACGGTATAGGAGCCGGGTCCGATGCTGATCGCTGGCGTTGCCGCTCCTGTGCTCCACGCGTAGGTCGCCCCGGGCGTGGTGGCATCCAGGGTGGTGCTGGTGCCGGGGCAGATGGCGTAGTCCGGGCCGAGGTTCACGGCGGGCAGCGGCGTCACGAAGAGCTGCACCGAATCGCGCGCGGTGCAGCCGTTGGTGGTCACATCAAGCCAGTAAATGCCGGGCGTGCTGGGCTGGATGCTGCTGGCTGTTGAACCGGTGCTCCACAGGTACGTGGCTCCAGCCACGTTCGCGCTGAAGCTCGCGCTCGTTCCGGCGCAGATGCAGCGCGCCCTGTCGGAATTGCCGGTCTGGC
>CAZJTB010000399.1:0-3200 GCA_964548485.1 uncultured Chryseobacterium sp.
GCCCTTGGCGAGGCATAGGCGGGCGAGCTCGGCGGCGGCGAAATGGTCGGAGGTCTGCGTCACGCGGCCAAAGCTATCCGCGCTGGCGTTGCGCATCGATGAGGTCGAGCCAGGTGCGGGCCTTGCGTTCCACTTCATCGCATTCGCTGTCCGGGTCCGACGCGGCGGTGATGCCTGCGCCCACGTGCAGCAAGTCGTGGTCAGGGAACAGCTCCGCGCAGCGGATGTTCACATGCAGCCGCGCGCGCCCGGATTCGATCGGCCCCCAATAGCCGGCATAGAGCCCGCGCGAGCGCGGCTCCAAGGCGCTGATGAGCGCGCAGGCCTCCGATCTGGGGCGGCCGCCCACCGCAGGAGTCGGATGCAGCGCGGCCGCCAGACGCAGGGCCTCGCTGGCGTCGATGATGGCGGTGATCCGTGTATGGAGATGAGCCACGGGCCTGGCAAGCTTCACCTGGGGCGTGCCTGCCTTCACCTCGCGCGCGCCATTGCTCACCAGGCTTGCCACCACTTCCTCGGTAACGATTGCCTGTTCCTCGCGCTCTTTGGGCCCCCATTCGGCCGGGTCCATCGGCGCGCTATCGCCGCTGTATGTGCCGGCCAATGAGTCCACTTCGACAACCTCGCCATCCATGCTCAGCAGGCGCTCGGGCGATGCTCCTAGCCACAAGCCATAGTGGTCGGTCCGGACCAGCGCGACGAATGCCGACGGGAAGGCCGCGCAGGCCGCTTGGAACAGCGCTCCCGGCGTGATGCCTCCAAGGTCGGCCTCGATGGTGCGTGCCAGCACGACTTTCTGGAGGCGACCCGCCCCGATAGCGTCCAAGGCCTTGACGATGGCAGCGCGATAACCGGCGCGATCGTGCCCTGGTTCGAGCGGCTTGGATCCAAGCTGCTCTCGCAGTGCGATCTTCGGCAAAGGCTCATTCGCATCCAAGGCGAGCAGCCAGTCCGGGCGGATGCAGCAGGCGCCGTCGCGCACATCGAACGGGGCCAGCACGAAACATGCTTGTCCGGCCGTGGGTGATTGGAGCAGCGGATCACGCTGCACATAGGCCAAAGCCGCATTGCCCGGCTCGCGGAATGCGGCGAAAGTGGCCTGTCGCCGGATCAGCTCGTCGATCAGTTCCCCGCTGATCAACGCCGTTCAATGATCATGTTGGTGATCCTGCAGGCCGCGCACAATTCGCCCGCCTCGTTCCGCACATGGATGTCCCATACATGGGTGCTGCGTCCTTGGTGCAGCAACTGGCCCGTTGCGGTCACGGTGCCTGATCGGACGGCCTTCAGGTGATTCAGGCTCAATTCGATGCCGACACAGTCCTTCCCATCGGCACCCACGATGATCGCCGATCCGACGCTGCCGAGGGTCTCAGCCAATGCGGCGGTGGCCCCGCCGTGAAGCAGTCCCATGGGCTGCACGGTGCGCCGGTCTACAGGCATGGTGGCGCAGAGCTGGCCGGTCTTATTCACCGAGAAGCGGATGCCCAGGTGCGAAATCAGCGTGTGCTCGGAGAACCCGTTGGCCTGCTCGGCCTGTTGCGCGGTGAACGGCATGCGCCAAAAATAACCGGGCATCTTTGCGGCATGGCCGGAGAGCGCATTCTGCTGGTGGAGGATGAGGCTTCGCTGCGCGGCACGCTGAAGCTGAACCTGGAACTCGAGGGGTACTCCGTCACCGTGGCCCAAACCGGACCTGAAGCGCTCGACCGGCTGCGCGGGGCCCACTTCGATGCCATCATCATGGATGTCATGCTGCCCGGCATCGATGGGTTCAGCGTGGTGGAGACCGTCCGGCTCGAGGGCAATGCGGTGCCTGTGCTGTTCCTCACCGCGCGCAATTCAGCACCTGATAGGATCCGCGGTTTGCGCACGGGCGACGATTACCTGGCCAAGCCATTCGACCTCACGGAGCTGCTCTTGCGGCTGGCCAAACTGGTCACGCGAGCAAGCACACCGGCGCCATCGGCCTTGGGCACGCGTTACGCGTTCGCAGGCGGGACCATCGATTTCTCGAGCTATGAGGCCACTGGGCCGCATGGACAGGCGCGGCAGCTCACCCAGCGTGAAGCCCTGTTGCTCAGGTTGTTGGTAGAGCGTTCCGGCGAGGTGGTCTCCCGGGAGGAGATCCTGCGGAAGGTCTGGGGGTATAATGTCTTCCCCACCACGCGCACGGTGGATAATTTCATCGTGGCATTCCGGAAGTATTTCGGGGATGACCCGCGCCAGCCAAGGCATTTCCATTCCATTCGGGGGGTCGGCTACAAGTTCACACCCTAGCCGTTGAGGGTTTTTTCCTGCTCGGAGGCAACCCTCCCCCAGGCCGGTCGTCTTCCCAACAACCAAGGTCCTTCTTCCTGACCTTGGGCTGGTTCCAATCATTCCTTGCAGGTTTACCGCGCAGGGGTCCTCCACCGAGGGCCCCTGTTCGGTTTTTTGGCCTTTCCATCATGGTGGTTCGGAGGGCTCAGGCGTATTGCGGTGACCTGAGGTTTCCCCCTATCTTGCCGCGGTTCCGAAAACGTCCAACACGAAACACCTGCGCGATGAGCCTGATCAAGACCCTTGGAGCTGCCACGTTCGCCTTGTGCATGCTGCCTTCAGTGGGCCAATCCGACAACAAGGTTGATATTGGCCTTTACCGCAATGGAGACAAGCTGGAGGTGCGCATGCGCCCGTCCGCAGCTTTCGATGGCGTCCTTTCAAGCGTGGTCTTCACCGTTCGCTGGGACCGCTCGTCGGGAGCCACCCTGGGTGCTATCCGGCAGGAAGGGGCCACGGCTCAGTACGTGCCCATCACCAAGTCGGGCCATGTGCGCGAGCAGGGGGCTTTCAATTACCAGGTTTACGCGGGCTTCGGCATCACGCCCCTCAGTGGTTTCGATGTTTCGTGGCGCGCGGGACAGGAAGTCGTAATCGCCTCCATCCCGGTATCGGGCAAGGGTGAGTTCGAGTTGGTGAATGATGCCTACACCGCCGAGCCTGCGGTGAATGCCAATTACTACGTGTCACTTGGTGGCCGCGACCAGACCGGGATCATCTACAAGGGCCTGGCAACCGCAGAGGAGGATGGCTCGGTCACCACCCTGCCGAACCCCAATCAGGGGCAGTTCTCCTTCTACTTCACCGCGAAGGTCCCGACGGATGTGACGGTGGAGGTGACCAATTCGATTGGGCAGGTGGTGTTCAACGATAACCTC
>CAZJTB010000400.1:0-3197 GCA_964548485.1 uncultured Chryseobacterium sp.
CGCCATCTCCTGCGCCACCATGCCGCCCATGCTCACGCCGATGAGGGCATGCGGTTTCGATGCATCCACGTGGCGGGCCAGCATCTCGGCGTAATCGTGCAGCGCGCTGCCTTCCGGCATTTGGGGCCAGTCCAGCGCATGGTTCTCATGGCCGGGCAATTCCAACTTGCTGAAGAGGCGGCCATCGGCGCCGAGGCCGGGGAACAGGTAGAGATGCATGGCGGCTGCGAAGTACGCCCGACAATGAGGCCATGCGGCAGTGAAGCAGTTCACCAAGGAAGAAGTGTACCAGTGGCACTCCCTGCCCGCTCACTGCTTGATGCCCTGTGAAGCCTACTCACTCAACTAGATCACTGCTCAACTGCTCCACTGCCCAACTGCTGCACTGGTCAACTGATCAACTGGTTCACCGCTCCACTCCTCACACCAGCTCCCTTACCACCGCCAGCGCCACCTCCATCGGGCCGTGCATCACCACATCATCCTTGATGAAGGGCACACGCTTGCGGATGGCCGCCACCAGGCCCTCCACGTATTCGGAGCTGCGCAAAGGCCGACGGAACTCAAGCGCCTGCGCGGCGGTGAGCAGCTCGATGGCGAGGATGCGCTCCACGTCGTGCACCACCTGCCAGGTCTTGATTGCGGATGCAGCGCCCATGCTCACGTGATCCTCCTGCCCGTTGCTGCTATCGATGGTGTCCACGCTGTTGGGCATGCACCGCTGCTTGTTCGCGCTCACGAGCGAGGCCGCCGTGTACTGCGGGATCATGAAGCCGCTGTTCAAGCCGCTCTTCGCCACGAGGAAGGGCGGCAGGCCGCGCTGTCCGCTGATGAGCTTGTAGATGCGCCGCTCGCTGATGCTGCCGAGCTCCGCCATGGCGATCGCGAGGAAATCGAGCGAGAGCGCTAAGGGCTGCCCGTGGAAGTTGCCCGCGCTGATGATCAGGTCGTCGTCGTCGAAGACCGTCGGATTGTCGGTGACGGATTCCAATTCGCGTTGCACCACCATGGCCACGTGCGCAATGGCATCACGGCTGGCGCCATGCACTTGCGGGATGCAGCGGAACGAATACGGATCCTGCACATGTTGTTTCTCACGCATGGCGATCGCACTGCCTTCCAGCAATTCGCGCATGTGCCCCGCCACTTGCGCCTGACCGGGATGCGGACGTACCGCGTGGACGCTGGGATGGAAGGGCTCCAATCGACCGTCGAAGGCATCGAGCGAGATCGCCGCAATCATGTCGGCAATATGCGCGAGGCGCATGCTCTTCACCGTAAGCAGCGCAGCGTAGGCGTTCATGAACTGCGTGCCGTTGAGCAGCGCGAGACCTTCCTTGGGACCCAGCTCCAGCGGCGACCAGCCGAGTTTCTTCAATGCAACAGCGCTCGTCATGCGCTTGCCGCCCATCACCACTTCGCCGAGGCCGAGCAAGGGCAGCGCGAGGTGCGCGAGCGGCGCGAGATCACCCGAGGCGCCAAGCGAGCCGCGCTCATAGACCACGGGCAGCACGTCGGCATTGTACATGTCCACCAAGCGCTGAACGGCAGCAAGCGCAACCGCGCTGTGCCCAAAGGCCATGTTCTGCACCTTCAGCACGAGCATGGCGCGCACGATCTCCGCAGGCACGGGATCGCCGCTGCCGCAAGCGTGGCTCATCACCAGGTTCTTCTGCAATTGCGCGAGGTCGCGCTTCGCGATGCTGCGATCGTGCAAGGCACCGAAGCCGGTGTTCACGCCGTAGATGGGCGTATCGCTGTCCTTCAGCTTCTGCTGCAACCAGGCATGACTGCGCTTCACGGCGCTCACGGCATCCTTCGCCAGGGTGATGGGCTTCTTCTCGCGCAGGATGGCGTCGAACTCGGCGAGGGAAAGGCCGGTGGTGGTGATGGCGTGGGGTTTCGGTGGCATGGGTTTGCGTGTTGTCGAACCGGAGGGCCGACGCTACGGTTACTACGATAATTGACTGATCACATTCTCGATGGTCATCGCCTCGCCCTTCTCCCCTGCCCCCATCTTCTTCAGGGTCACCAGGCCTGCGTTCATCTCGGTCTCGCCCACGATGGCCACGTACGGGATGCCCTTCTTCTCGGCGTAGGTGAATTGCTTGGGCAGCTTCACTTGGTCGGGATACAGCTCCGCAGCGATGCCCGCTTCGCGCACTTGCCGCAAGAGCTTCAGGCAATGCATCGCTTCCTTCTCGCCGAAGTTGGCGAAGAGCAACTGCGTGCTGCCGCCCAATTCCGCCGGGAACTTGTTCGTCTCCAGCAGCACGTCGTAGATGCGGTCGGCGCCGAAGCTGATGCCCACGCCGCTCATGCCCTTGAGGCCGAAGACGCCCGTGAGATCATCGTATCGGCCTCCGCCGCAGATGCTGCTTTGCAATGTGCCTGCGGCAGCCTTCACCTCGAAGATGGCACCGGTGTAATAGTCGAGGCCGCGGGCGAGCGTAGGATCGAATTCGAGGGTGGCGCTCTTCAATGAACCCACCGCATCGAAGGTGAATGACAGATCCTTCAAGCCTTGCTGCGCGATGGCGGATGCGGCCAACCACTTCTCCAATGCAGGACGCTGCTCACGCCAGGCCCCCTTCAGCTCGAAGAGCGGCGCGATGCCTTTGATCGCCGCATCGCTCACGCCTTTCGCGCGCATCTCCTCCTCAACCTTCTCGCGACCGATCTTATCCAGCTTGTCAATGGCGGTGACGATGTCCACCACCTTCTCCGGTTGTCCGCACACCTCGGCGATGCCACTGAGCACCTTGCGGTCGTTGATCTTCACCACCACCTTCAAGCCCAACGCGGTGAAGACATCGTCGAAGAGTTGCACGAGCTCCACTTCGCTGAGCAAGCTCGTGCTTCCGATCACATCCGCATCGCACTGGTAGAACTCGCGGTAGCGGCCCTTCTGCGGGCGATCGGCGCGCCATACGGGCTGAATCTGATAGCGCTTGAAGGGAAAGGCGAGCTCATGCTGGTTCATCACCACGTAGCGCGCGAAGGGCACGGTGAGGTCGTAGCGGAGGGCTTCCTCCGCAAAGCCTTTCCTGGGGTCCTCCAGGGCGCGCTCCAGCTCCGCGCCCCGCTTCAGGATCTTGAAGATCAACCGATCCCCCTCCTCGCCGTACTTGCCGGTGAGGGTCTCCAGGTTCTCCATGGCGGGGGTTTCCAGCGGCAGGTAGCCGTACTGCTGGAAC
>CAZJTB010000401.1:0-3193 GCA_964548485.1 uncultured Chryseobacterium sp.
GGAAGAAGCTGGCCCCGGTGAACACGGGTGCCTGCTGGTCCCACCATTTCTTGTCCGCGTCACCAGGGGTGTCGTACAGGCCACCGAACACGGTCACACGCGTGCGTGGCTCGGCACGCGGATAGGCCGTGCGCACGTTGATCACGCCGCTGAGCGCCGCGCTTCCATACAGCACACTGCTCGCCCCCTTGATCACCTCCACCTGCTCCAGGTTCTCGATCGGCAGGAAGGACCAGCTGGGGCGGCCGATGTCACCGCTGAGGATCGGCAGGTCGTCCACCAGCATCATCACCCGGCTGCCGGCACCATAGCTGAAGCCGCTTCCCGCACGGATCTGCGGGTCGTTGTCCACGATCACCACGCCGGGCACCTGGTCCATCACCTCGTTCAGCGCCACCGTATTGCGTGCATGCACCAATTGCGGGGGCAGCACGCTCAGGCTCTGGGTCACTTCGCCCACGCGCTGCTCGAAACGGCCTGCGCTCACCACCACCATGTCCAGCTGGTTCGCGGAAAGGGTCATCCGTGCGTCCACCGTCCAGGAATCCGCCGGCGTCGCGCTCAAGCGGCGCGTCACCGTGCGGTAGCCCACGTACGAAAAGGTGATGGTGTGCTCGCCCACAGGGATCGGCATGCTGTACTTCCCGAAGGCATCGGTGACCGTGCCCTTGCCCGGGGCGTAGGTCACGTTCACGCCGATCAGGGGCTCACGGGTCAGGCTGTCGGTGACCAGGCCTTTGAGCACGGTGCCCTGATCCTGCCCGGAAACAAGCAGCGATGCAAAAGCAAGGGCGCAGGCGAGCGATTTCTTCATGCAGTGACCGATATTCGGACCGCCGCGATCGATGGATCCCACGTCGGCCAGGCGAATGTAGATGAAGGGATAGGAGCCATGGGCAGAACGATGGACCAGGGGCATGCCCCGATGAACGCCCTGATGTGGTGCTGCGAGCACGGGGGTGGCGGAGTGCGCTGCACCGGAACTGAGCGCGCATGACGGATCGGGAATGGATACACCGCATCGCGCTGTCCCTGCTCAAGGGGATGGGCCCGGTGAACGCGCGCAACCTCGTGGCCTATTGCGGCGGGGTGGAGCCGTTGTTCACCGACCCGCGCATCAAACGCAGCCTGGAGAAGGTACCCGGCATCGGCCCCACCCTGCTGGCCAACATCCTGGACCGTTCGGTGCTGGACCAGGCCGCGCGTGCGCTGGATGAGGCGCGCAAGCGGGACCTGCGCATCACCTTCTACCTCGATGAGAACTACCCGCGCCGCCTGAAGCACGCGGTGGACGCTCCCGTGCTGCTCTTCATAAAGGGCCATGCGGAGTTGGACCCGGAGCGCAGCGTGGCCATCGTGGGCACCCGCTCCCCCACGGAACACGGCCGGCGGGCCTGTGAGGAGCTCGTGGAGGGCCTTGCCGGAAGCGGTGCGCTCCTCGTCAGCGGGCTGGCATACGGGATCGACATCATCGCCCATCGCACGGCCCTGAAGTGCGGACTGCCCACCGTGGCCTGCGTGGCCCATGGGCTGGACAGGCTCTATCCCGGCGAGCACAGCGCCACGGCGCGTGAGATGGAGGCGCAGGGAGGGCTCATCACCGAACTGCCCTGTGGCAGCCCCTTCGTGCCCGGCAACTTCCCGGCGCGCAACCGCCTGATCGCGGGACTGGCGGACTGTACGGTGGTGGTGGAGAGCGGGAAGAAGGGCGGCAGTCTGATCACCGCCGACATCGCGAACAGCTACGACCGGGAAGTGTTCGCCTTCCCCGGCCGCGCCACCGATGCGAAGAGCGAAGGCTGCAACCGGCTCATCCAGAACAACCAGGCGGCCCTGGTCACCTCGGCAGCGGATGTGTTGAGGTTGATGGAATGGATGCCGAAGGATAAAAAGACCGCACCGGTGCAAGCCGCCCTGTTCGCCGATCTGCAGCCCGAGGAGCAAGCCTTGGTGGACATCATCAAGGCCCGGGGGAAAGTGGACATCGATGAGATCTGCTTGCAGAGCCGGATGCCCCAAGGCAAGGCCGCCAGCCTGCTGCTGAACCTGGAGTTCAACGGGGTGGTGCGGGCGTTGCCGGGGAAGGTGTATGCATTGAATTGAAGTTGAGGGTTAGGGGTTGGGGTTGGGGTTGGACAGGCGCGCAAGGCTGCTGCTGGTCAGAAACGGGCCTTATATCCTCAACCCATCAGCCCCAGCCCATATCAACCTCCAACCTCTCAGCCCACCCACCTACCTTCGCGCCCAAATTCCCAAACACCCATCCATGGCAGTCGCCAAACAAGCCGCCTCCAACGTGCAAAAGCAGGTGGACGCGTTCATGAAGTATGTGAAGGCCAAGAACCCCCACGAGCCTGAGTTCCTGCAGGCCGTGCACGAGGTGGCCGAGGCGATCATCCCCTTCATCGAAGCCAACCCCAAGTACCAGGGCAGGATGCTGCTGGAGCGCATGGTGGAGCCCGAGCGGGTGATCATGTTCCGCGTGCCCTGGCTGGACGACAAGGGCCAGATCCAGGTGAACCGCGGCTACCGGATCCAGTTCAACAGCGCCATCGGCCCCTACAAGGGCGGCTGCCGCTTCCACCCCACGGTGAACCTCAGCGTGCTGAAGTTCCTGGGCTTCGAGCAGACCTTCAAGAACAGCCTCACCACCCTGCCCATGGGCGGTGGCAAGGGCGGCAGCGATTTCGACCCCAAGGGCAAGAGCGACAATGAGGTGATGCGCTTCTGCCAGAGCTTCGCCACGGAGCTGCAGCGCCACATCGGCGCCGACACGGACGTGCCCGCCGGCGACATCGGCGTGGGCGCCCGTGAGGTGGGCTTCATGTACGGCCAGGACAAGCGCCTGCGCAACGAGTTCACCGGCGTGTTCACCGGCAAGGGCCGCAGCTGGGGCGGCTCGCTCATCCGTCCCGAGGCCACCGGCTACGGCTGCGTGTACTTCGCCGAGGAGATGATGAAGCGCAACAAGAGCGGCTTCAAGGGCAAGACCGTGGCCGTGAGCGGCAGCGGCAACGTGGCCCAGTACGCCATCGAGAAGGCCACCCAGCTGGGCGCCAAGGTGGTGTCCGCCAGCGACAGCGACGGCGCCATCTACGATCCCGCCGGCATCAACGCCGAGAAGCTCGCCTTCCTCATGGAGCTGAAGAACGTGAAGCGCGGCCGCATCGAGGAGTACGCCAAGCAGTTCAAG
>CAZJTB010000402.1:0-3168 GCA_964548485.1 uncultured Chryseobacterium sp.
AGCTGGCCGGGCATATCCTGCATGAGGAACACGATGAGGGCGAAGGCCAGCGCGCCCTTGAGCATGTTGATCAGCCGGATGGGCCGGTCGTATCCGCCCAGCAGCCCGAAGCAGGCGAGCATCGCCGCGCCCCAGAAGGCGAGGCGATGCGGCATCAGGGTGGCGGATGGGTCGATGAGCGGGTAGGCCCATGCGGCGCACGCCAGCAGCAGCAGGTCCAGCATGGGCAGCAGCGCGCGGCGCAGGAAACGCATCACGATGGCGCCTGCGGCACTGAGGTAGATGCTGCCCGTGATCAGCAGGCTCAGCAGGTCCGTGCGCCGGCGCGCGAAGTGCTTCCGCGCGAAGATGGCCATGGCGTTGTAGAACACGAAGACGTAGTTCACGCTGCTCTTCTTGGTGCTCTCCCCCTTATAGTGGATGATGCGCGCCTCGGGCAGGTACCAGTTCTCGTAGCCCCCGAGGGTGATGCGGTAGCTCAGGTCGATGTCCTCGCCATACATGAAGAAGCTCTCATCCAGCAGGCCCACCTCGTCTAGGGTCTTCTTCCGCAGGAACATGCACGCGCCGGAGAGGATCTCGATGCGCGCCGCCTGGTCCTCGGGCAGGTGGCCCAAGTGGTAGCGCCCGAACACCCTGCTTCGCGGGAAGAGGCGCGTTAGGCCGATGATCTTGTAGAAGGCCACGGCCGGGGTGGGCAGCCCGCGCTTGCTCTCGGGAAGGAACTGCCCGGTGCCGTCGATCATCTTCACGCCCAATCCGCCGGCCTTGGGGTTGGCATCCATGAAGGCAAGCACTTTGCGGAACACATCCTCGCCCACCACCGTGTCGGGGTTCAGCAGCACCGCGTACTGCGCCTGGCTCTCGCGGATGGCCTGGTTGTTCGCCCGGCTGAAGCCCACGTTCTCGGCATTGGCAATGAGCCTAACCTGGGGGAACTTCTCGCGCACCATCTCCACGCTGCCATCGGTGCTCAGGTTGTCCACCACGAACACATCGCCCTCGATGCCCTCAAGCGCCCTGAACACGGTGCGCAGGCACTGCTCCAGGTAGGCCCGCACGTTGTAGTTGACGATGATGACGCTGAGCTTCATGCGGTAGCGGTTGGCGGTTCCCAGCAGGCATTAGGCAGCCGCGCCGGCAATTGGCGCGTTGGTCTGCGGCCGCCTGCCGCCCTTTGCCCTTCGCCGACCCCCCTCATCTCCTCACTACTTGCTCGTAGGGCTTGCGGTCGGCGATGCTGCGTCCCAGCGTCACCTCATCGGCCTGGTCGAGATTGGCGCCTACGCTGATGCCACGGGCGATGCATGTGATCAGCGCGCCGCTGCCGGCCAGGCGCTTGTTCAGGTAGAATGCGGTGGTGTCTCCTTCCAGGGTGCCGCCCAGCGCCAGCAGTACTTCGCGCACGCCGCCCGGCCCCATGCGCTCGATCAGTTCGGCGGTGTTGAGGTCGTCCGGCCCGATGCCCTCCATGGGGCTGATGGTTCCGCCCAGCACGTGGTAGAGCCCATGGTACTGGCGGGTGGCCTCGATGGCCAGCACGTCGCGGATGTCCTCCACCACGCAGATCAGGGAGGGGTCGCGCCGCGGGTCGCTGCAGATGGCGCAACGCGGCTCGTCGCTGATGTTGCAGCATACCTCGCATCGCCGCAGCTCCTCGCGCATGCGCCTGATGGCCTCGCTGAATCGCGCCACCTCGTGCGGCTCGCGCCGCAGCAGGTCGAGCGCGAGCCGCATAGCCGTGCGCCGCCCGATGCCGGGCAGGGTGGCCAATTGGTCAACCGCCGACTCGAGCAGGGCAGAGGAGAAAGACATGCCGCAAAGGAAGGCCGGAACGCGCAGCGCCCTGCATGCTCACGTCAGCACGCCGTTCACCGGGTCGGGCGGCGCGGGGATGTCATCGTCGCCCAGCGCCTCCTTCAGGTCGATGGCGATGGTGGTGCAGATGGCGTCGAGCGCCACGTCCGTCTGCCAGTTCTCGAAGGGGTTGGACATCACCTCGCCGAAGACGTAGAGCTGGTGGAAGATCCAGCCCATCACCACGGTGACCGGGATCACCAGCCAGGTGTGCAGCGAATCGCCGAAGGCATGGATGACTCCGAAGGGGAAGAAGAAGACGAACAGGTTGAGGAAGGCCTTGGTGATGTAATCGTAAGGGCGCGGGAGCGGGGTTGAGCGGATGCGCTCGGCCATGCCCTGTAGATCCGTGAGGCGGCCCAGCGTGCTGTCCAATTGCATGTGGAAGAACCCATCGATGGCGCCCATGGCGTGCAGGCCCCTGAGCGCCGTGGCCATCTCCAGGCCCAGATGCGTCACCTTGTTGGTCCGGGTCAGCAGCCGCTTGTACTGCTCATCGCTCAGGTGCGCGGCCACGCCCCGCTCCCAGGCCTGCGGGTCCGTGATGCGCCGCAGCTGGAGCCGAAGCGCGTTCACCCAGGCCAGTTGCAGGCGCACCAGGCCGGCCATGGTGGACTTCACCTCGGGCGATGCATCACCAGGGTGAACCAGGTGAAGGGCCTGCCGTGCGAGCGTGCGGCTCTCATTCACCACGCCGCCCCAGATCTTTCGCGCCTCCCACCAGCGGTCGTAGGCCGAGGAGTTCTTGAAGCCCAGGATGATCGCGAGCGCGGTGCCCAGGATGGCCACTACGGAGATGGGCACTTCCACCCAGTCGGCATCCGTGCAGTACGCCAGCCCAAAGGCCAGCGAGGCGCACGCAGCGCTGTAGGCCATGTTCCGCCAGCTATAGCGGAACGAGGTGGCCAGGTTGAGGTGGGAGCGTGTGTTTAAGCGGGGCTCGGTATGGAGCGGAAGAATGTAGGCAGGTTCATTGAAGGCTCGCGGGAGGCGCTCCGCCCGGAACACTCGCCGATGCAGCAGCGCCAAGGTCGCGCGTGGCGGCCGAAGGATTTCAGCGGGCTGTCCAGCGCGTGCTCCTTCTCGGGTTGAACAGGCTTCGCGGCCGCTCGGAAGATTTGCAGGTGGAGCTGTTCAATCTTCAGCCCGCCCAGGTGGAAAGCCGCGCCCCGTAAGAGGAGCAGCGCGCTTGCGCGATGCGATCAACACGCCCTCGTTGGTGATTGCCCTTGGCGCTCCGCGCCGCGCTCCAGGCATCGGCTGACCTTGGCGCCATGACAGCGGCGGTATTCGAGGCGCGGTACGCGCGCA
>CAZJTB010000403.1:0-1887 GCA_964548485.1 uncultured Chryseobacterium sp.
CAATGTGAAGCGCGTGTACGAGCGCTTCAAGGGCAAGGGCTTCGAGATCTTCGGCGTCAGCCTGGACCGCGACCACGAGTCCTGGGTGAAGGCCATCAAGGACGACGGGCTGCCCTGGAAGCATGTGAGCGACCTCCAATTCTGGAGCAACGCCGCCGCGCAGGAATACGGCGTCACCGGCATCCCCTACACCGTGCTGGTGGATCGCGAGGGGCGCATCCTGGAGAAGGGCCTGCGCGCGCACGACCTCGAGGGCCGGCTGGCCCAGCTGCTCAAGTGACGGGGGAGCCGTTCGTGTGATCGGCTTGCCGCTGTCGAGCACGCCCGCTATCATCGGGGCATGAAATGGCTCATCTCCGCGGCGTTGCTGGCGCACGTGTCGGCCGCAGGCCAGGCGTACTTCCAGCAGCAGGTTGACTACACCATCGCGGTTCGCCTCGATGACGAGCGTCATCTGCTGCACGCGCAGGAATCGTTCGTGTACACGAACAACAGCCCGCGCGCGCTCGACACGCTCTGGATGCACCTGTGGCCCAATGCCTACAAGGAGCGTGGCACGGCCCTGTGCGAGCAGCTCAATCGCTCGGGCGACCTCTCACTGCATTTCGCGCCGGAGAGCCACCGCGGCTGGATCGACAGCCTCGATTTCCAAGTGGATGGCGCGAAGGCCGCCTGGGGCTATCACCCGCGCCATATCGACATCGGCTGGGTGAAGCTGCCTGCCCCCGTGCAGCCCGGAGGCTCCGTCACCGTGAGCACGCCTTTCCGTGTGAAGGTGCCCGATGGGCGTTTCTCCCGACTCGGGCATACCGGACAGGCCTACTACATCACGCAGTGGTATCCCAAGCCCGCCGTGTACGACGCCACCGGCTGGCATGCCATGCCCTACCTCACTCAAGGCGAGTTCTACAGCGAGTATGGCCGCTTCGATGTCACCATCACGCTGCCATCGAACTATGTGGTGGGGGCCACGGGCGTGCTGCAGAGCCCGGAGGAGCGCGATTTCCTGGATGCTCGCGCGCGGCAGCCGTTGGGCACCGAGGCCGGGAACGGGTCGAATGACTACCCGGCTTCAGCCGCCACCACCAAGACCATCCGCTACGTGCAGGACCGCGTTCACGACTTCGCGTGGTTCGCTGACAAGCGCTTCATCGTGCGCAAGGGAAGCGTGATCCTGCCGAACAGCGCGCGCGAGGTGACCACCTGGGCGCTCTTCACCCCGAAGAACGCGCTGGACTGGGCCGAGGCAATCACCTATGTGAACGAGAGCGTGCGCTTCTACAGCACGCACGTGGGTGAGTACCCGTATGATGCCTGCACGGCCATCGACGGCACCATCAGCGCAGGCGGCGGCATGGAGTACCCCATGATCACCATCATCGGCGAGGCCAGCGGCGCCGCGCTCGACGAGGTGATCGCGCACGAGGTGGGCCACAACTGGTTCTACGGCATACTGGGCAGCAACGAGCGCGACCACGCGTGGATGGACGAGGGCATGAACACCTTCCTGGAGCTCCGCTACATGCGCGCGCGGTACCCCGGCCGCGCCTCCATCATCGCCGACAATCTGCCGCGCTTCGTCTTCGGCGACCGCATCATCGGCCCGCGCGATGCCATGGAGCTGGGCTACCGCCTCAACGCGCGACGCAACCTCGATCAGCCGCTCACGCTCTCCAGCAGCCACTTCACCAGCAGCAACTACGGCACCGGCGTGTACATGAAGACGGGCCTGATCATGGACCACCTGATGGCCTACCTCGGCGAGGAGACCATGGACAAATGCCTGCATGCCTACTTCGAGGAGTGGAAGTTCAAGCATCCCCGGCCGGAGGACCTGCGGAAGGTGTTCGAGCGGGAGAGCGGGAAGTCCTTGGGCTGGGTATTCGA
>CAZJTB010000403.1:1987-3166 GCA_964548485.1 uncultured Chryseobacterium sp.
CGCAACAACACCGTGCGCGCGCATGGCCTCTTCAAGAGACGCGCGCCGCTCAGGTTCGAGTCGATGCTCGGCCTGGAGCGTGACGATGCACGCAGCGTGTACTACACCCTGGTGCCGGCCTGGAACGGCCACGACGGCTGGCAGGCGGGCCTGAGCCTGCGCAATACCACCTTCCCCAGCCAGCGCACCGAGTGGGTGATCACCCCGCTCTATGCGTTGGGCAGCGAGCGCATGGTGGGCGCCGCGCGCATCGAGCACCACTTCGACCGCTTGCAGAGCAGCGTCTTCCGGAACATCCGCCTGGGCTTCGGGGCCCGCTCCTCCAGCATCCTGCACGATCATGATGCCGTGGCCTGGTACGAGAAGTATGCGCCATGGGCCCGGTTCGACATCAAGCGTCCCCTGGCGAAACCGTGGTCGCACAGCCTGCAGTTGCGAGGTGCGCGCATCTATACCACCGGCGAGGTGGAGCGTGGCGATGAGCTGATGTACCGGCTCCGTTCCTTCCGTGATTATGCCGAGCTGGTCCACACGGCGACTGATGCGCGCAAACTCCACCCGGCAGCCATCACCACCACGCTCTGCGCAGGCGATGGATGGTTGCGCGGATCCCTTGAGGCGAAGCAGGCCTTCGCTTACAACGAGAAAGGGAAGCAGCTGCGCCTCCGGGCTTTCGGCGGTTCATTCCTCAGCGGCACCCCGCGCGAACGGCTCGAGGCCTGGCGCCTTACCTGGGGTCCGGAGGACATGCTCTATGACAACGCCTACTTCGAGCGCGGCGCCCGCGATCGATTCTTCAGCCGCCAGTTCAGCGTGCAGCAGGGCGCATTCAAGGCACCCTTCCGGCAAGGTGGCAGCGACACGTGGATGGCATCGCTCGGGATGGAGTTCGACCTCCCGTTCAAGCTGCCCTTGGCCGTGTTCGCCACAGCGGGCTGGGTGCCCATGACCACGGTGACGCAGGAAGGCAAGAGCACGAGCACGGCGGCCTACGTGGAAGCCGGATTGGGCATCCCCATCGTGCGCGATGTGCTGGAGGTGTGGCTGCCCTTGTACGTCTCCGACCGGATCTTGAAGGAAGAGGAATCGCTGGGGCGCACCATCGGCGACCGCATCCGGTTCGTATTCGCCCTGGAGAAGCTCGACCCCACACGCATCGTGCGGGCCATCAGGCCCTGA
>CAZJTB010000404.1:0-3150 GCA_964548485.1 uncultured Chryseobacterium sp.
TCCCTACATTCGCGGCCGCAATCAAGGGGGCAACCCCGCACGCGATGTCGCTGAAATCCTTGCTGCGCCTAGCTTCCCTGATGATCGGAGCCCTGCTGATGGGCCCCGCAACCGCGCAGCACGAGGGGCATGAGCATGCCCATGAGGGCCACGACCACGGCCAACATGCCTATGCGGACACCCTGATGGCGGTGACCGCCGTGGCGCACGAAGCCGAAGCAGGCCACCACGAGCCGAAGAAGGGCTTCAGCGCCGGCGACCTCATCATGGGCCACATCGGCGATGAGCATGGCTGGCACCTTTGGGGCCATACGAGCCTGCCTCTGCCCATCATCGTGTACAACACGCAGCGCGGGCTGAGCGTGTTCAGCAGCAGCCGGTTCGACCACGGGCACAAGACCTACGGCGGCTACCTGCTCCACGACGGCCACATTGCGGCCACCGATGCCCCCGACGGCACCGATGCGCATCACGCCGCCATCAATGAGGAGCTCACCAAGGCCACTTGGGACATCAGCATCACCAAGAATGTGCTGAGCCTCTTCGTGAGCGTGACGTTGCTGCTCATCATCTTCATCAGCGTTGCCAGGGCCTACACGCGGCGCGCCGGACAGGCGCCCACCGGCCTGCAAAACCTGGTGGAGCCCATCATCCTCTTCGTGCGTGACGATGTGGCCAAGAGCGCCATCGGGCACAAGTACGAGCGCTTCATGCCGTACCTGCTCACGGCCTTCTTCTTCATCTTCCTCAACAACCTGCTCGGCCTGGTGCCCTTCTTCCCCGGGGGCGCCAACCTCACGGGCAACATTGCCGTCACGCTGGTGCTGGCGCTGCTCACCTTCATCATCGTCACGGTGAACGGCAACAAGCACTACTGGCACCACATCCTGGCCATGCCGGGGGTGCCGGGCTGGGTGCTCGCGATCCTCACCCCGGTGGAGATCCTGGGCATGTTCCTGAAGCCCTTCGTGCTCATGATCCGACTCTTCGCCAACATCACGGCGGGCCACATCATCGCGCTGAGCTTCTTCAGCCTGATCTTCGTCTTCGGCGAGACCAGCGCGGGCGCGGGCTATGGCGTGGCCATCGGCTCCTGGGCCTTCACCGTGTTCATGATGTGCCTCGAGCTGCTCGTGGCCTTCATCCAGGCTTACGTCTTCACCTTCCTCAGCGCCATGTACATCGGTGCTGCCGTTGAGGAGCCGCACCACCACTAGAACCTTCACAAACAACCACGTTCCCATGTTCCTCTCTGTCCTCCTCGACCTCGGCACCGGTTACGGTATCGCCGCCCTCGGCGCTGGTCTCGCCGCCCTCGGCGCTGGTGTTGGCATCGGCCGCATCGGCGGTGATGCCGTGCAGGCCATGGCCCGTCAGCCGGAATCGATCAACGACCTGCGCGCCAACATGATCCTCACCGCCGCTCTCGTGGAAGGCGCCGCCTTCTTCGCCATGGTGGTGGGCCTGCTGGTGGTGCTGAAGACCGCCTGAGCGCGGCCTTCCGACCGACAGCCATCCATTCACTGATCCCGCACGCCCATGCTGCTCGCAAGCCTTGTGATGCCGGAGTTCGGCCTCATCTTCTGGATGACGCTGACCTTCCTGACCGTGCTCTTCCTGCTGGCCAAATTCGCCTGGAAGCCCATCCTCAATGGCTTGAAGGAGCGTGAGGCCAGCATCGCCGACGCGCTCAACGAGGCGAAGCGCGCGCGCGAGGAGATGGCATCGCTCAACGCGAAGAACGAGGAGCTGATGCGCGCCGCGCGCGAGGAGCGCGAGCTGCTGCTGAAGGAGGCGCGCGACATCCGCGACAAGGTGATCGCCGAGGCGAAGGGCAAGGCGAAGGCCGAGGCCGACGCGCTGCTCTCCCGCGCCCGCATCGATATCCAGAACGAGAAGAACGCCGCCATCACCGAGATGAAGAACCAGGTGGCCGAGCTGAGCATCCTCGTTGCCGAGCGCATCCTCCGGGAGAAGCTCGATAGCAGCGCCGCGCAGCAGTCGCTGGTTGACAAGGTGATGGCCGAGGCCGAGACGCGCAAGTCATGAACATCGCACCGGTCGCCTACCGCTACGCCCGCTCGCTGATGGAGTTCGCCCAGGAGAAGGGCGTGCTCGCTGGCGTGCACGAGGACATGCGCCTGGTGGCCGCCACCTGCGCCGGCAGCCGCGACCTGCTCGTGCTGCTGAAGAGCCCGGTGGTGAAGAGCGACAAGAAGGACAAGGTGCTGGACCAGGTCTTCGCCGGGAAGATCGGCCAGATCACCAGCGCCTTCATGGGCATCCTGGTGCGCAAGGGCCGCGAGGCGCTGCTGCCCCATGTGGCCCTGGCCTTCGACGAGCTGTACAAGCAGCAGCGCGGCATCGTCACCGCCCAGGTGAAGAGCGCCACGCCGCTGAACGACGCCACCCGCGCCAAGGTGCGCGCGATGGCCGAGAAGCAGCACCCCGGCAAGACCATCGAATTGGAAGAGGCGGTGGACGCGTCGCTCATCGGCGGCCTCACCATCCGCATCGGAGACGAGCAGTACGATGGCAGCGTGAGCCGCCGCCTCGGCGACCTGCGCCGCAAATTCTCCGAGAACCCGTACATCCCCGAGATCTAAAGCATCAGCCCCATGGCCCACGTGCAACCCGCCGAAGTGACGGCGATCCTGAAACAAGAACTCGCCGGATTCCGCAGCGAGGCCGAGCTCGAGGAGGTCGGTACCGTGCTGCAGGTCGGCGACGGCATCGCCCGCATCTACGGCCTCAAGGGCGTGCAGAGCGGCGAGCTCATCGAGTTCAACAGTGGCCTTCGCGGCATCGTGCTCAACCTCGAGGAGGACAACGTGGGCGCCGTGCTCCTGGGCCCCAGCGTGGGCGTGAAGGAGGGCGACACCGTGAAGCGCACCAAGCGCATCGCCAGCATCAACGTGGGCGAGGGCATGGTGGGCCGCGTGGTGAACACCCTGGGCGAGCCCATCGACGGCAAGGGCCCCATCGCCGGCGAGACCTTCGAGATGCCGATCGAGCGCCGCGCGCCGGGCGTGATCTACCGCGAGCCCGTGAAGGAGCCGCTGCAGACCGGCATCAAGGCCGTTGACGCCATGATTCCCATCGGCCGCGGCCAGCGCGAGCTCATCATCGGCGACCGCCAGACCGGCAAGA
>CAZJTB010000405.1:0-1494 GCA_964548485.1 uncultured Chryseobacterium sp.
ACCACGAGCTCCACGTGGTAGAGGCCAGGCGCCACCTCCCGCGTATCCCACACCAACTGACCGGCAGGTTGCCTCACCGCCAGGCGCTCCATGCTGCGCCCTTGCGCATCCATGATCGTGATCCAAGCGTTCTGCGGTTCCATGGGCAGGGTGTAGTCAAATGTAGCCCAGGTAGTGGCTGGGTTGGGCAGCACCACCAGAACCGGTTGCTCATCTGTGAGGAATGGCTTGCGCACCTCGCGAGCGCTCTTCGGCTCGTTCTCGCCTCCCGTTACCGGCGGCGTGCAGCGGCCGTAGTGGAAGCAGAGCAGGTTCTGCGCCCATACCGATGGGCGGTCGGCGTAGGGGCTCATCTGGGCTTCCAAGGCGTCTTGTTCGGCTACGGTCAGTTCATCTTCCGCGCGGTTGTCCATTGCCACGGTTTCCATCAGGTCGATCAGCGCCAGCATGCGGCCACGCTCGCCCATCTCGTCGCCCTTCAGCACATGCTCCTGCGGGATGTTCTCCACCACGGTACGCGCGGCCTGCCATTGGCCCACCTGCATGTAGGTGAGCGCCTCGGCATAGCGTGCGCCTTGGCTGCGCATCTGCTGCCACACCATTCGCAAGCTGTCAAGCGGATCGTTGATACTGTCCTTGCTCAAGTCCTAGACCTCGGCAGGGTCTCCCGCAAGGGACCCTGCCGCACCAACGAAACTATCGTATGCACCGCAGCGCGCCTGTACCGTTGCTCGTTCTACTCCACCACCAACTTGCCGCCTGCCAGCCACCGGGTGCCATCGGTGAGGTGCAGGTAATGCAGGCCGGTTGAAGGTTGCAAGTTGATGAGGTTGTGGGTTGTGCCGCGCATCTGTTCCTCATGCACTCTGCGGCCGGTGACATCCAGCACCACCACGCGCACGGGGCCGTTGGGCGTGAAGCCAGCAGGCGGCTCGAAGCTGATGCGCAAGGGCTGGCCAGCGGCCACGGGGTTCGGTGCTAGGCTCAGGTACTGGTTCAGGTCCAACGCGTACTCCTCCACGCCCACAGTGTGGCAGCCCGGCACCACGCAGCCCAGGCTATCGGTCTTCAGCACGTAGATGGTCTGCGATTGCTGGAAGTTGGCAGCATCAATCGGCATCATGCGGTTGGCCTCGCCGGTGCAGACGAAGCCGCCGTCGCTCGTGGGCGTTACGTCGTTCAGGTAATGCGGGCCATGGGCGACGTTGTGCCCGCGCGTCCAGAGGCTATCACCATCGGGCGAGAACTTGCACAACATGCCACCCCGCTCATTCTCGGCGCCGAAGGCCGTGGCGATGAAGGACCCATCGGGCAGCACCTCGAAATCGCGGGCTCCCGAGTAATAGCCATAGTGGCTCTTCTTCTGCCATACGATGTCCCCGGCTGCGTTCCATTTCGTGAGCATCACCTGGCTGTAGTTCGGCGGCCAGCTCGGCTCACGATAATTGCTCCAGGTCACGATGCCGCCATCGGCCGTTACGCGAACGGCGCCGT
>CAZJTB010000405.1:1594-3149 GCA_964548485.1 uncultured Chryseobacterium sp.
AGAGGATCATCATCAAGACTTGCCGGAGGCTCATCGGACCACGTTGAACTTGGTGGCGCCCAGCCGATGCTGGTTCAGCACCAAACTTACGGCATAGAGGCCGGGGCTCAAGCCGCGCACGTCCTCTTCCACAAGACCGGTGCGAGCGGACAAGGGAACGGTGCGTTGCAAGCGGCCTTGGGCATCGAATATCTCCAAGCGACCCTCCTCCATACCGGGCGGCACGGTGAAGGCCACGCGGTCCGAGGCCGGGTTGGGGAACACCCCGACCAAGGGAGCCTCATCCGAGCTGACCGCATCGCTTTGGCGCAGGTACGGCAGGCTCTTGAATAAAGCGGGCAATTCGGGCGTGGGCAGGCTATCCAATTCCGCTAACTGGTAGAGCGTGGCCCAGGCGAGCGCACCGCCTGATGGCGCATGGCTCATGGCCATCTGGTAGAGTTCGTCGCGATCGGCCGAGGTGCTCTGGCTCCAATCGCCCTCGAGGGCCATGTACTTGCTGCCCCAATCGAGCAGGCCCTCCACGCCCCTCTCAGCCGACAGGTCAGTTGTAAGCTGCGCGGCCTTGGCGAAATCACCGTTCAGTAAGGCGAGCAGATAACGCCCACGCAGGCCATCACCAAGGGAATCAGCCTGCAGCAATCCATCCAGCAGCTGCACGCGGTTCAGCACCGTGCTGTCGTTGGCCAGCGAATCGAGCAGCAGCAGCTTGGCCAGTTGGGCGTCCTGCTGCCGCGCCACGATCTCCTGCTCCAGCACCTGCTTCAGGCCCCTGCCCTGATCATATTGCTTCAGCAGGTTGCGGAAGTAGCTGGGCAGGGCGTTGTACTCATCGATGCCGGCCCACACCCAGGGGCTCAATGGGCTGTTCTGGATGAGCACTTGCGTGAGGTGCCACGCGTCCAAGGGCTGCTCGCGCTTGATCAACACCAGCATCACCGAATCGGTGAGGGGGTGATTGCCCAACAGCGTATCGCGCAGCAGGTGGCTGGGGTGCCAGGGCTTGTGGTTGATCATGCCCACCAGGTCGCCGGTCTTCATGCGGTCCATGGTGCCCCGGTAGTTCTGCCAGGCACTGGCCAACTCGGCTTGCCGCAAGAGGTACTCGGCTTGCAACCCGCTGCCACCGGGTGATCCGGGATTGTCCAGCTTGCCGGAGCCGCAATCACGCGCCTTATCGAAGGCCAATGTTTGCTGATGCCCATTCAGGTCATAGAAGTACTGGCCGGTGATGGAGAGCCAATTGGGTTGGTTGGGCGGCGCTACTTCCATTTCGACGCAGTCCTGCCGCTGCTCGGGGCTATCGGCGTGCTTGTAGTAATGGTAGATCACGTAGAGGCCGGTGGGCTGCCAGGCGGCCACGTAGGTGTGAACGCTGGGCGCTGCGCTGTTGCCGGGGTCGCAGGTAACGCTGCTGAGGAAGCGGTTGTTGGCCAGCGTCTGGGTGCTCTCGCCAAGGCCTTGGTTGTGCCGGATCCAGCCGTTGTAGAGAATGAGCTGGTCGGCGAGATTCCCAAGGTGGTCGCCACAGCGCATTTGCAAGCCGGGCACAAGG
>CAZJTB010000406.1:0-3130 GCA_964548485.1 uncultured Chryseobacterium sp.
CTTCGCTTTCCTGGCTTGGTGATCTGCGTCACCCAAGCATGGCATTCCTGATCGATGTCAAGGAGGCGGCATCACCGCCGGGGAATTTTTGCATTGCGCTGGCACCGCACATGGATGGCGCCGGAGCAGAGCAACCTTCAACCCTCAACATCACCGCAACCATGAAACTCCAACAGATCTACACCGGCTGCATCGCGCATGCGGCCTATTACCTCGAGAGCAATGGCGAGGCCGCCATCTTCGACCCGCTGCGCGAGGTGCAGCCTTACATCGATCGCGCCACCGCCGATGGCGCGAAGGTGAAGTACGTCTTCGAGACGCACTTCCACGCCGACTTCGTGAGCGGCCACCTCGATCTGGCGAAGAAGACCGGTGCCACCATCGTCTATGGCCCCACGGCGAAGCCTGGCTTCGCGGCGCACGTGGCCACCGATGGCGAGGTGTTCCAGGTGGGCAAGGTGCGGGTGAAGGTGATCCACACCCCCGGCCACACCATGGAGAGCACCACCTACCTCGTGATCGATGAGGAGGGCAAGGAGCACGGCATCATCACGGGCGACACGCTCTTCATCGGCGATGTGGGCCGCCCTGACCTGGCGCAGCACGTGATCGCCGACCTCACCGAGGAGAAGCTCGCCGGCCTGCTGTACGACAGCCTGCGCAACAAGATCATGCCGCTGCCCGATCACCTGATCGTGTACCCCAACCACGGGGCCGGCAGCGCGTGCGGCAAGATGATGAGCAAGGAGACCACCGACACCCTTGGCAACCAGAAGAGGACCAACTACGCCTTGCGTGCGGACATGACCAAGGAGGAGTTCAAGAAGGAGCTGCTCACGGGCCTCACCACGCCGCCGGGCTATTTCCCCAAGAACGTGCTCATGAACATCCAAGGCTACGAGAGCCTTGACGCCATCATGGAGCGCGGCAAGCGGGCCTACACGCCGGAGGAGTTCGAGGTGGTGGCCAATGAGGAGCGGCCGCTGGTGCTCGATACGCGGCCGGCGGCGGAGTTCGCCAAGGGCTTCATCCCCAACAGCATCAACATCGGGCTCGACAGCAACTTCGCCATGTGGGTGGGCGAGATGATCCCCGACATCAAGCAGCCCATCCTGCTGGTGACCGAGCCGGGCAAGGAGGAGGAGAGCATCATCCGCCTGAGCCGCGTGGGCTACGACAACACCATCGGCTACCTGAAGGGCGGATTTGAGTCTTGGAGAGCGGCGGGCAAGGAAACGGATAACGTGGACCGCATCGATGCGAAGGAGTTCGCGAAGCGCTATGCAGGCAAGCCGATCGTGGTCGATGTGCGCAAGAAGAGCGAGTTCGACAGCGAGCACGTGGTGGGCGCCATCAATGTGCCGCTGAACCGGATCAATGAGCACCTGGCCCAGTTCCCGAAGGATAAGCCCTTCATCGTGCACTGCGCGGGCGGCTACCGCAGCATGATCGCCGCTTCCATCCTGAAGCAGCGCGGCTGGGACAACTTCGTGGACGTGGAAGGCGGCTTCAACGCCATCAAGGAGACCGATGTGAAGCGCACGGAGTACGTATGCCCCACGACCCTGCTCTGAACCTGCGAGGTCGATAGGAGGGCGCCCTTCCACAAGGAGGGGCGCCTTCGTTTTCAACTTGTCAGTACACCTCCTCGTGGGTGCCGATATCGATCAGCAGGGCCGTTCTTCGGTCTTTCAGGAACATGAAGACCACGCGGCAATCCATATCAACGCTGAAGGCCCAGCACCCGTGCAGAGCGCCTGTCAACCTGTGGGTTCTAAGTGCATCGGCGAACGGGTCCTCGACAAAGAGCTCCAAAGCATCCCAGAAGCGCTCGCGGAGGATGGGTTCAGGGGCCACGCGCTTCCTATATGAGCGCTTGACGCCGGCATCCCACACCAGCTTGATCATTCCCCGAGGTCTTTGCGAAGGTCGGCCACGCTTCCCTTCTTCACCTTGCCAGCCTTCGCGTTCCGCATGGCCTGCTGCACGCGTTTCACCAAGGCTTTCCTCGCGGCTTCCGCGTAGGCTTTGCGGATCAGCCCAGCCGTGTATTCCTTCTCCTCCAGGGGAAGGGCCTCGAACTGTTCGATTACCGCATTGATATCCTTGATGCGCATGGGTGCTGATTGCTGTTTCAAAGATACTCGGAGGCGAATGGATGCAAGCCCCACGGTGTGGAATGCTCCTGTCACGGTGCCGCCGCCTTCGGTTTCCGCAGGTCCAGGTTGCACACCAGCGCGAGGTGGATGGTGCTGTTGAGCTCGATGAGGTCCGCCCCGCTGGCCGCACCAGGCCGCTGGATGGTCTGGTAGAGGTAGCCGGCCAGGAGGCTCACGGGCTTGCTCACCTGGTAGCCCAGCAGCGCCGAGATGCGGTTCTGGTTGATGTAGTCGAGCCGCTGGCTGTCGCCGAAGTTGAGGAAGACCTCATCGTAGAGATTGATGCTGAACACGCCGGGCTCGATCTTCTCGTGGCCCAGGGGAACGGTGAGCCACACGCGGTAGCGGAAGCGGCTCTGGTAGGTGTAGCGGTCCAACTCGCCCTGCGTGGGGTCGTCCTCCGAGGGCCGCATCTTCGCGATGAAGCGCTCCTCCATGCGGAAGCGGTGCTGCAGGCGCGCGCGGCCGATGGCCTGTCCGCTGAGCTGCACCTGCTGGTAGAGGTGATGCTCCCAGTTCTGGTACTTGATCGGGTGCTCGCCGTACGCGTAGTTGAAGTAGTAGCTGTAGCCCTGCGTGAGCAGCACCTGATCGTTGAGGTGGAAGTTGATCGCCGGGCGCAGGAGCAGCTGCTGCCAGTCGTTGCCCAGGTTGGCACGGCGCCAATGCCCTTCGGTGTGGAAGCTCCAGCGGTCGCTGAGGCGCTGATCGCCCCAATGCGATACCCAGAGGTGCTGCTGCGGCTCGGTGACACGCTGCGCGCTGGCCGGCACGGCCGCTGCGAGCAGCAGGAAGGAGAGGAGCGCGTTGCGCATGTGCTCAGGCGTGCAGGGTTGCCTTCTTCGGCTTGCGGCGCGCGGCATAGGGGTGCTGCGACCGGGGAACCAGGTGGCCCATCTCGGTGATCTCGAACTGCCCACCGGCGCGCTCGTACTTCTCCTTGTAGCTGTAAACGTGCTCCATCACGGTGT
>CAZJTB010000407.1:0-3129 GCA_964548485.1 uncultured Chryseobacterium sp.
CAGCGCGGGCGCGAAGAAGATGCGGTCGGCGCTGAAGAGGAGCGCGCCGTGCTCGCCCTTCTTCACCACCAGGTACTTGGGGCCCATGGCCAGGATCTTGGCCGCTCCCCTCACCAGGCTGTGCTCGCCGCTCAGCTGGCGGGCCTCGGCATCGTTGATGGCCAGGATGTCCACGCGCGCGATGATCTCCTTGAGCTTGGGCATGGCGCTGTCCATCCAGAAGTTCATGGTGTCCATCACCACCAGCGCGGGCCGCTCGGCCATTTGGTCGAGCACCTTGGCCTGCACGCCGGGATCGAGGTTGCCCAGCATCACATACGGCGCGGTCTTGTAGGGCTCGGGCAGCTTCGGATCCAGGTCAAGCAGCACGTTCAAGCGCGTCTCCAGCGTGTCGCGCGTGTTCATGTCGTAATGGTAGCGTCCGGCCCAGAAGAAGCTCTCCTTGCCCTTGAGCACCTCCAGCCCGGCCAGGTCCACGCCGCGATCGCGCAGTTGCTGCATCACGGTTTCCGGGAAGTCGTCGCCCACCACGCTCACCAGGCCCATCTTGTCCAGGAACACGGAGGCGGCCAGGCTGATGTAGGTGGCGGCACCGCCGACGGTCTTCTCGGCAACGCCGAACGGGGTTTCGATGCGGTCGAATGCGACTGTGCCTACGGTGATGAGCTGCATGGGAGGGGGGTGGTGAGGTGCGCGAGCGCCCGATGCTCCGGGCCTAAACGAAGAAAGCCGCGCTGGCGGCTCTCTTACTGGGCTCCCCGGGCTGGACTTGAACCAGCGACCCCATGATTAACAGTCATGTGCTCTAACCAGCTGAGCTACCAGGGAAGGTGCCTTTTTCAAGGGAGCGCAAATGTAGAAAGCCCATCGGTCCGCGCAACGCCCTGCCCGCTTTATGGGCTTGCGCCGATTTATCAGTCGCCCAAGCTCAAGTCGGTCGGGGTGCGCAGGCATGCACCGCTTGCGCTTGGTCAAGGAGTAAGGCCTTCTTCATCGGCGGCATAAACGAATCGGAAGCCCGGCTGCCCGATACGTCCTTCCACCTCTTCGGCCGTCCCCTCCCGGAAGGCCGCCCTTTCTGGCGCCAACCCTTGTTCAATGAGGTATTGCATGCTGCCCTCGCGGCGCGCATACTCAACCTCGCCCAACAAACGGCCGAGCCGAGCCTCGCCCACAACGGCCGCGCAACGCTCCTGCAAGGGCAGGCCAGCAGTCGCAGGAGCGCGCGAATCGAGGAATCGCAGGAAAAGCGTGTCGCTGCGCTGCAACAGCCGCACGCGCGCGCTATCAGGGCCACTCAGCGCGGCCTCGCCGAATAAGTGAAGGCGCTTCGCCTCGAACAGGGCCAGTTCATCCCGCTCGGCCCTTCCATTCACCAGCGGAACCATGGCGACTGTAAGCTCAGGCTTGGCCTTCAGCACCTTGGCCAAAGCAACCAACGCCCTGCGCTGGGGCGCCCGCAATTCCCCTTGCACGTACTCGAACCGGACCCCCTCCGCATCGGACTCATCCACGCCGCTGACCGCACGGGCCAATGCACGACCGGGTGCGGTCACGGCCTTCACCACCAGGTTGCGCAGCACCTGCCATACCAGGGGCCACACGCGGAACTCGGGATCATTGAGGTCGCCGCTCAACGGCAGGTCCAGGTCAATCACGCCGCGCGAATCCTTCAGCAGGCCCGCCGCGAGGCGCAGCGGAAGCACCACGATGGCCGAATCATGCTCCTCAACGCGCTTGCCGAATCGCAAGCGATCGATACGCAGGCTGTTCCTCGAGTCGATCAGGCCCTGATGAACGGCTGTGCTTGTGGAGAAGCGAAGCAGTCCCTCTTCGAGCGGGTGCGCAGCGAACCAGCGGGCATACGGGTCGAAGGCCTCCAGGCGCAAGCCATCCAGCTGCATCGCCAGGCTGACATTCCCGGCTGCCCTGGGGTCGAACGATGCCGCGCCCTGCATGGTGGCCGCACCACCCAGCCGTGCGCCGAATTCGATGCGGCCCGTGTCGCGCTCGGTGGTGATGCGACCCGCCGACAGCGATATCCGATCTAGCTCGTAGCGGAATGGGATGCGCGGCGCGTAATCGGCGAACTCCAGTGCGCAGTCCGCTAGGCGCAGGCTCTTAGCCGAGTAGCTGCTGGCAACGAACTCACGACCGAGATAGCTCACGTAGTCGGCGAGCATCGCGAACACGTTGCTCTCGGAAACACCGGTTGTTGCGATGGACCCAGACGAATCAGCCGGGAGCTTCAGGTGTCTTGTCCAATTGTCACCGCCATCCTCCGAGCGCACAAAGCGCGCGGCTAGGCCGGCGACATCCACCGCGCCCAGCTCCAGGCGCTGGTCCTCGGCCACAAGGGTGTCCAGGCGGGCCAAGAGCGATTCCATGCGGATCAAGGGCTCGCCACCGGGTTCGCTCAGCGCAAGGTCTTGAATCTTCAAGCCTGCGCTGAGGGCCAATCCCGTGGTGTCCGCATAACTGTCGTGCACACGGAGGCCAAGCCCCAGCGTGCCCTCCAGCGCGCCGCAGTCCATGAATTCCCTCACGTACGGCCTGAGCTGTGCGAGCCGGAACTCTTCCAGTTGCGCATCGATGGCGTAGCGCGCGCGCTCCGTATCGATGGTGAAGGCCCCCTTAAGCCGCCCTCCGGCCTCGAGGCTCAGGGCCACCGCGAAGTCCATGACCGCTTGGGCGGAGGAAATGCGGTTGCAGCGCACATCAACCCCGGAGATGCGGACAGCCTCAGGCAGTGCATCGCTCAAGTAGTGCACGCGCCCGCCGGTAAGTGCAAGCCCGATCACGCTGAACTCCACCGGCGAAGCACCGGAGGAGGCTGCGGGCACGGTGTCTCGCGCACCCATCTCAAGCAGGTCGCTGAAGTTGAACGCGCTGCCGCTCTGAACCACGCGGACGAAGGGCTCTCGCAACTCGGCATCGCGGAAGCGCCATCGCCCCCGGCGAAATCCTTCGACCAGGTCGGCCTTCACGCCCAGCTTCCTGAACGAGACGAAGACCATGTCGCTTCCCGGCTCCAAGCACACGAGGTCATTCACAGCATAAACCCCGGTGAAGGGGTTGAGCACGATGCTGCCGATGCGCACGCGCCGGTTGATCCACTCCTCGCTATGC
>CAZJTB010000408.1:0-3090 GCA_964548485.1 uncultured Chryseobacterium sp.
GAATGGCGCGAGGCGAAGGCCTACACTGACATCACCTACCGCAAGAGCGGCGGCGTGGCCCGCATCGCCTTCAACCGGCCCGAGGTGCGCAACGCCTTCCGCCCGCATACGGTGAGCGAGCTGCTCGATGCCTTCCACGACGCGCACCAGGACACCGACATCGGCGTGGTGCTCTTCAGCGCCGAAGGGCCCAGTCCCAAGGATGGCGTGTGGAGCTTCTGCAGCGGCGGCGATCAGCGCGCGCGCGGCCACCAGGGCTATGTGGACGACAGCGGCATGCCACGCCTCAATATCCTGGAGGTGCAGCGCCTCATCCGTTTCATGCCCAAGGTGGTGATTGCCGTGGTGCCCGGCTGGTGCGTGGGCGGCGGCCACAGCCTGCATGTGGTGTGCGACCTCAGCCTCGCGAGCAAGGAGCACGCGGTGTTCAAGCAGACCGATGCCGATGTGACGAGCTTCGATGGCGGCTACGGCAGCGCCTACCTCGCCAAGATGGTGGGGCAGAAGCGCGCCCGCGAGATCTTCTTCCTGGGCCGCGACATCAGCGCCGACCGCGCCTACGAGATGGGCATGGTGAACGCCTCCGTGCCGCACGCCGAACTGGAAAGCACCGCGTGGCAATGGGCGCAGGAGATCCTCGCGAAGTCGCCCACAGCGATCAAGATGCTGAAGTTCGCCTTCAACCTCACCGACGATGGGATGGTGGGCCAGCAGGTGTTCGCGGGTGAAGCCACACGCCTGGCCTACATGACCGACGAGGCGAAGGAGGGCCGCAACGCCTTTTTGGAGAAGCGCAAGCCGCAGTTCGGGAAGGGGAAGTGGATCCCGTAGCTCATTCACCACGGAGGCACAGAGGACACAGAGTTGAATCCAACAGGATGGGACCTATTCTGAAATACCCTGCCCCTGTGTTCTCTGTGCCTCTGTGGTGAAGTATTCATAGCGCATTCTTCGTCACCCAGTACCGCCAGGCCACGATCAGCTTCTGGGTCTTCGTGAGCCGCAGCAGGTCCTTATCCCAGAGCTTGGGCAGCAGCAGCTTGTTGAGGCGCGCGAGCAGGCGGAAGATGGTCTTCTTCATGGCTCAGTGGTGCTGGAGGCTGCAATCCTCATCGGCCCATTCGAGCTCGATGGTGGCGTGGTGGATGCCAAGGTCCTTGAGCACGTCACGGGCCTTGCACTTGATGTCGAGCGCCTGCCGGTGATCCACCTCGGCGACCACGATGTGCACCGTGTGCACGACGAAGCTGCCATCGAGCGTCCAGGTGTGCTGGTCGTGCAGGTCCTTCACGTGCGGGATGGCCATGAGGCGCGTGCGTACGGCCTGCAGATCCACGCCCGGCGGGATCTCCTGCATGAGGATGCCCGTGCCCTTGCGCAGGGTGCCGATGGCATTGAGGAGGATGTATGCGCTGATGCCGATGCTGAGGATCGGGTCCACGATGGCCCAGCCGGTGTAGTGGATGAGGATGCCGCCCACCAGCACCGCGGCCCAGCCGAGCACATCCTCCAGCAGGTGCAGGTAGGCGCCGCGCTCGTTGAGGGTCTTGCCACTGTGGAGCCTCCACGCCGCGAAGCCGTTCATGGCCAGGCCGAAGAGCGCAAAGCCGATCATGCCCAGTGAATGCGGCATCTCGGGCGCCCACAATCTGGGCACGCTCATGCTGAGCATGAACGCCGCGCCGATGATGAGCACCACGCTGGTGAGCCATCCGCCCAGCATGCTGTAGCGCCCGTAGCCGTAGCTGTAGTGCGCATCGCGGCCCTTCATGGCCACGCGCTGCAGGTACCACGCGGTGCCCAGCACCAGGCAGTCGCCCGCATCGTGCAAGGCATCGGTGAGCACGGCGATGCTGCCGGTCCACCAGCCGCCGACGACCTCGACGAGGGTGAAGGCGAGGTTGACGAAGAAGGCGGTGCGGAGGGCTAAGGCGCTGGCGGCGCTCACATGCCCGTGGGCATGCTCGTGGTGTTGATGGCCCGCGTGCGAGTGGGGGTGGGCGTGGGCCATGGGGCGAAAGGTATTTCTACCCCACCACCACCCTCCCCGTCCTTTTCGCCAGCCGCCGCTTCACCTCGTTGTAGGCCTTGATCTCGGCCAGGAGGATCAGCATCGAGGCATCGTCGGCGGTCGTGAGCTGCTCCTGCCGCTCGCGGATCATGCGGTCCACGCGGCGCTCTTTGAGGATGTCCACGGCCTCTTGAAGCGCGTCGTAGAGCTGGTCGCTCTCGTGCTTCACGTAGATCTTGTGGCGGTCCTTCCAGTTGGGGCTGAGGGTGTGCTTCTCGGCGATCATGCCGATGGCGAGCTGCCGCCATTCGCTCTGCTCGTGCTGCACGTAGCGCGCGGTCTCCACCGATTCGCCCAGGTTGTGGGTGTGGCGGTAATCGAGGTAGATGGCGCGGAAGAGCGGGTCGTCGAACATCAGGTCGTCGAGCGCGAGCATCTCGAACATCAGTTCGGCGAGGCTCGCTTCCTCTTCGGTGGGGGTGCCGTCATCGGCCTCCATGGGCACCAGCACGCGCTTGTGACCGTAGGCCACCAGCATGCGCAGCAGGTTCTCTTCCTGCGGCGTGGTGCCCACATCCTCCAGCGTGGGCTGCGGCGGCGCGATTTCCGTGGGGATGCTCTCCTCCAGCTCGGCGAGATCCCGGACTTCGCCGGGACCGCCGAGCTTCTTCCGGTACTGCCTGCGCAGCACCTTGTTCATCTCGCTGATGAGCGCTTGCTCGTTCACTTGGAGCATGCGGCCGCATTGCTGGATGTAGAGCGAGCGCAGCACCTGGTCAGGCACCAGCGCGATGCTCTCCACGATGTCGTGGATGGCGGCGGCCTTCCTCACCGGGTCGTCGCCCACCTCCAGCATGAGCAGGCCTGCCTTGAAGACGAGGAAATCCTGCGCGGTCTTCGTGAGGTGATCGCTCACCTCGCTGCTGCTGTGGCTCTTCGCGAAGCTGTCGGGGTCCTCGCCCTCCGGGAAGGTGACCACCTTCACGTTGAGGCCCTCTTTCAAGATGAGGTCGATGCCGCGCAAGCTGGCCTTCATGCCCGCCGCATCGCCGTCGTAGAGGATGCACACCGTGGGCGCG
>CAZJTB010000409.1:0-3060 GCA_964548485.1 uncultured Chryseobacterium sp.
GGCCATCAGCTGCTCCACGCCCATACGTGTCTGCGGGTAGCGCCCGCTCGCGCTCCAGTTGCTCTGCTTCACGTTCTCGCCCAGGGCGAACTTGATGAAGGCGGGCGCCCCATCGATCTTCATCGCTTCGGCTGAAGCGCCCCACCGCAGCTTGATCAGCGCGCTCTGCCCGCCCATGGGGTTGGCGCTGCCGTGCAGCAGCTGTGCAGCGGTGACGCCCCCGGCGAGCTGCCGGTAGATGTGTACGTTGTCCGGATCGAGCACATCGCCGACGCGCACCTCCGCGCTGATGGCCTGCCCGCCCTCGTTCACGCCGCGCTCGATGGCGATGTGCGAATGCTCGTCGATGATGCCGCAGGTGAGGTGTTTGCCAGTGCCATCGATCTCGGTCACTTCGGGCTTCTTCCTTCCGGGGAAGAGCGTGCCCACGTCCAGCTTCTGCCCCACGGCCAGGATGCGCCCCTGATGCAGGCATACGTCCGTGTTGCGCAGGATGCCCTGGGGTCCGTTGGTCCACACGGTGGCGTTGCGGATGATCACGGTGACACTGTCCCTTCGGTCCTCACTGCCGTATGGGGCGAAGGGCGACCAGACCGGACCGGGCTCCGAGGCGATGAGGCTGTCGAGCACGGCGCGTTTCTGCTGCGCGGCGGCGCCGTTGTTGCGGCCGCGTTTGTCGCGCAGGGCGCTCCAGGCGATCCATTCCCCGCCGGGCAATTGACCCTGACCTTCCCACAGCCCTGCGTCGCGGTGTGCGATGCCGTTGAGCCGCACGGGGCCGGCGAGGCCGAGCTTGCGCGCATCGAACCAGAGCGTCACCAGCCCCTGACGGAAGCTCATGTCGGCCTTGATGCGCACGCTGTCCGCACCGGGTCGGAACACCTCGGCCTCGGGTTCCTGCACGCTGCCTTTCACCTCGAGCTTCAGGATCACGCTCTTCAGGTTCAGGTCGTAGAGGCCGCGCGGGTCCTGGCGGGAGCCGGGCTTGTGCACGAAGCGCTGGCCCGCCACCCAGGTCTCATGGATGATGTTGCCTTCCGCCAGCGGATGGCCCGAGGTGACCATGAAGTGCGCCTTCATGCCCGCGCGCACGGCGCCCACGCGGTCGTCCACGCGCAGCAGGCGGGCCGGCACGCTGGTGAAGGCGTCGAGCGCGGCCGCGCTGTCGAGCCCGCAGCGCACCAGGGTGCGCAGCCGCGGCCAGATCTCCGCCGGTTCCTTCAGGCCGTCGGCGGTGAGGCAAAAGGGGATGCCTGCGGCATGCAGGCGGGCCGCATTTAAGGGCGCGAGCTCCCAATGCTTCATGTCGCGCACGTTCACCTCCAGCGCGTCGAAGGGGTCCTCCACATCGAAGGCATCGGGCAGCACAAGGGGAATGATGAGCGAGGCGCCGCTGGCCTTGATCTCCGGCAGCCGGGCGTATTCATCACCGCTGCCGCGCACCAGGAAGGGGTGGGCGAACTCGCGGCCCAGACCGGCCCAGCGCAGCACATCGTTGCGGTTGGAGGCCTCGGCCACCCACGGGAGGCGGTCCTGCTCGTACAGTGCCTGCAGGTCGGCATCGCTCTGCTCCTGGCGGCCCGTGGTAGCGTACCAGGCGGCATCCAGCAAGGCCTGGCGCAGCAGCGCCATGGAGCCCATGAGCGAGGAGGGGTAGGGGTCCTGTGAGCTGCCCTTGCGGAAGGAGAAGTGCGCCGCCGCTTCAGGCACCAGGATGTCCTGCACGGGCGTGCGGCCGGCGAGCCATACAAGCGCACCGGTACCCCGTGCGATGCCGTCACGGGAATGCGAGAGGACGAGCCCCACACCCTGTTCACGCCATTTCGCGGCTTTCTCCTCGTCCGGGCTGTAGAGGCGCGCGGCCTGGCTGGACGATCGGATGGCGGGGTTCCAGTAGGAGGCCCCACGCGAGGATGGCTCGCGTTCCCGGTTGGCGGGCATGCCCATATCCGTGTATAGGTCGATAAGGCCGGGCCAGATGTGCAGGCCGGTGAGGTCGATCACCACGGCGTTCGCCGGGGGCTTGGCGCCGGCCTGAACGGAGATGATGCGGTCGTCCTCCAGCACCAAGGTGGCGTCGCGCACTGTCTCGCTGGCGGTGGGATGCACCGTGGCATGCACCAGCGCCACGGGCACCCTGGCGGCGTGGCGCGGGCCGTTCACCGGCACGTTGTCCTGGGCGCGCAGGCCGGCGATGCCGGAAAGCAACAGGAGCGCGGAGATGCGGAGCATGGGCCGCGCAAGATAGATTCAGGCGGCACGTCCGGAACGCGCATCAGGGTGCCACCACCTGGCATGCTCGACCGTGTTCCACACCATGCACCCCGGCGCTAACTTCGCGCCGCTCCGATACCCCTAGATCCATGGACGGTAACGTCTTCCTCGAATTCCTGCACAGCCTGTTGCGCTACGGCGTGTTGCTCACCGTGGGCGGCGCAGGGCTGCTCGCGCTGCGCGGCCGCCTCTTCGCGCGCCCCATCCTCACCTGGGAACGCACCGTCACCATTGTGGCGGTGATGCTCTGCCATGTGCAGTTGCTTCTCGGGCTGCTCCTGTACGCCCTCCGCTTCAAGGCACTGCACAAGATCTACCCCCCCGGCAGCGCGCACCTGCGCTTCTGGAAGTTCGAGCACATCGGCACCATGATCATCGCCATCGCCTTGGTCACCATCGGACGGGCCATGGCGAAGCGCGCGCGTGAGGAGCAGCGCAAGCAGGTGCTGGTGGCCGTGTTCTTCCTCATCGCGTTCGCCCTCATGTGGTGGGCCACCCCCTGGCCCTTCACCGCCATGGGCTTCAGCCGCGGCTGGCTATGAAGCGTGACGGCATCCTCCTGATCCCCTTCATCGTGGTGCTCGGCTGCGCGGGCGCACCGGCGGGTGAACCCGTGCGTGACGGCAAGGAGCGCAGCGGGGCCGAAGTGTACGCCATGCATTGCACGCTCTGTCATGGGGCCGATGGCCGCCTGGGCCTCAGCGGTGCCAGGGACCTCACCGCCTCCACCCTTTCACCCGAGGAGATGCGCAAGATCGTGCTGGACGGGAAGGGTGGCATGGCCCC
>CAZJTB010000410.1:0-3057 GCA_964548485.1 uncultured Chryseobacterium sp.
AGCGGGCTCACGCAGAATGTGGAGTACGAGTTCCAGGTGCTCAGCGTGTGCAGCGGCACGCCGGGCGCGTTCAGCGCCAGCCGCGTGTTCACCACGCCGATTCCCTGCACCGATCCGTACGAGCCGAACAACAGCACGGGCGCGGCCACGGTGATCACGCTGCCCGCGAGCATCAACGCGCTCATCAATCCCACCGGCGACAACGACTATTTCCGCTTCACCCTCGCGGCCACCAGCACCATCAGCATCAGCCTCACCAACCTGGCGGGCGACTACGACCTCCGGCTCCTGAACAGCGGCGGCACCCAGATCGCCAGCTCGGCCAATGGTGGCACCACCGGCGAGAGCATCAGCTACGCCAATGCGGCGGCGGGCAACTACTTCGTGCATGTGTACGGCTACAACGGCGCCTTCAGCGCGGTGCAGTGCTACCTGCTCACCGTGAGCGCCTTCGCTGCGCAGTGCAACACCCCGGAGGGGCTCGGCTCCAACAGCGTCACCTACAACAGCGCGCAGATCACGTGGGTGTCCGTGCAGGGCGCCACCGGCTACGATCTGCGCTGGAAGCCCAGCGCCGGCTCCACCTGGACGGATGTCCTGGGCATCGCCACCAACAGCCATCCGCTCACGGGGCTGGCGCATCAGACCGCGTACGATGTGCAGGTGCGTGCCGTTTGCGGCGGCATCAGCCAGGGCACCACATCGAATTACACGCAGACCCATGTATTCACCACCCTCCAGGCGCCGTGCGAGGTGATCCCGCGATCGGTGGTGGCGGCCAGGGCCTTCCTCGAAGGGCCCTACAAGACGGCCAACGGACTCATGGCCGACAGCCTGCGCAAGCTGAACCTGATCCCCTTGAGCGAGCCTTACTCCGCGCTAGGGCACACCGTTGCGGGCCCCACGGCATTCTCGCCGGGCCTGCTGGCCATCACCGGCTCCAACGCCATCGTTGACTGGGTGCTGGTGGAGCTGCGGCAGAACGCATCGCCCTTCGCGGTGGTGGAGGCGCGCGTGGGCCTGCTGCAGCGCGATGGCGACATCGTGGCGCCCGATGGCAGCGCGCCGCTGGGCTTCTGCGCCAACGCCGGCACCTATCGTGTGGCCGTGCGGCACCGCAACCACCTCGGTGCCATGAACGGCGCGGGCATCGCGCTTGGCGGCACAGCCACCACGGTCGACTTCACGCTCACGGCCACGGCTGTGCACGGCACTGAGGCGCGCAAGGCCATCGGCAGCATCCAGGCGCTCTGGGCGGGCAACGTGCAGCGCGACAACACGCTGCGCTACACCGGCGAGGTCAACGACCGTGACCCCATCCTCAGCATGGTCGGGGGCAGCGTGCCCACGGCCACCACCAGCGGCTACCACCTGGCCGACGTGAACATGGATGGCGTGGTGAAGTACACCGGCGATGGCAACGACCGCGATCCCATCCTCACCAACGTGGGAGGCAGCGTGCCCACCAACACGCGCCTGGAGCAGCTGCCCTGAGCAGGGGCGCGTTCAGCCGCGCACCGCGATGTGCGACTTGGGCAGTACCCCCAGCAGCCGCTCGGTGATGATGCGGCAATCGGGGAAGAGCTGCTTCATCTCGCGCTTGGTGAGCAGGCGCGTGTAATCGACCATCTCGTCCACATCGGCCGGCGTGGGCTTCTCCAGCAGGCCCCACACGGTGAACCAGCGGGCCATGCGGCGGCGCAGGCCCTTGGGCAGCCAGTGCACGAAGGGCGTGAGGTAATGCGGCTCGATGGGGCACTCGTAGGCGGGCGTCTGGATCCAGAGCCGGCCGCCCACGCGGCGCGCCTCGCGCGCGAAGGCCTCCTGCGCGGCGAAATCGCCCACATGCTCGATCACCGAATTGCTGAAGACGATCGGGAACTCCCCATCCGCGTATTTCAGGTCGCAGGCGTTGCCCACCACCAGGGTGATGCGGTGATCGGGGTACTGCTTCTCCTCTTTCCAGGGGTAGATGTGCAGGTTGAGGCACACCACCTCATCCACCACCTGCGGGGTGCCCAGCCAGGTGTGCGGGTAGCCGCCGATGTCCAGGATGCGCTCCCCGGCCTTCGGGGCGATGAGCTGCCGGAAGAGCTTCTGCCGGTCCTCGCGCCAGCGCTTGAAGATCGGCTTGTAGAGGTCGGACATCCGCATGGCTCGGGCAATATAGGCGGGGCCTGCCGGTGGCGGCAAGGGCGCCTGTTGAAAACCCCCTTGGATCGTGGAAAACGGGAGTTATCCACAGCGGCAGGCCGCTCCGGGCGCGGGATACCTTCGGCCCATCGCTGAGAACCCGCGCCGTTATTGGGAATCAGCGGATTGCAATGAGCAACGCGAGCTACGGGGAGGAGCACATCCGATCACTCGACTGGAAGGAGCACATCCGGCTGCGGCCGGGCATGTACATCGGCAAGCTGGGCGATGGCAGCAGCTACGACGACGGCATCTACATCTTGCTGAAGGAGGTGCTGGACAACTGCATCGACGAATTCGTGATGGGCCATGGCAAGAGGATCGACATCATGATCGAGGGCCCGCGCGTTACCGTGCGCGACTACGGTCGGGGCGTGCCCTTGGGCAAGGTCATCGACGTGGTGAGCAAGATCAACACCGGCGCCAAGTACGACAGCAAGGCCTTCAAGAAGAGCGTGGGCCTCAACGGCGTGGGCACCAAAGCCGTGAACGCCCTGAGCGCCTACTTCCGGATCGAGAGTGTACGCGATGGTGAATTGATGAAGGCCGAGTTCGACCGCGGCGTGCTGCGCAAGAACAACAAGCCGGTGAAGACCGACGAGCCCAACGGCACCCGCGTGGTCTTCGAGCCCGATGAGCAGATGTTCCGGCACTTCCAGTTCCGCGACCCGCACATCGAGCGCCTCATCCGCAATTACTGCTACCTCAACACCGGCCTCACCATCTTCTGGAACAGCAACCGGTTCCAAAGCAAGGACGGCCTGAAAGACCTCCTGCAGGAGCGCATGGATGGCGAGCCCCTGTACCCGATCATCCACCTGCGCGGCGACGACATCGAGGTGGCCATCACCCACGCCAACCACT
>CAZJTB010000411.1:0-3051 GCA_964548485.1 uncultured Chryseobacterium sp.
ACCATCCTGAACCTGCGGACGAAGGGCATGAAGATGACCCGCCTGCCGCTCACCATCTGGGCCATCTTCATCACCGCGGTGCTCGGCATCCTGAGCTTCCCCGTGCTGCTGAGCGCCGCGCTGCTGCTGCTGCTTGACCGCACCATCGGCACCAGCTTCTACCTGAGCGATATCCATCTGGCAGGCGAGGCGCTGGAGCAGACCGGCGGCAGCCCCATCCTGTTCCAGCACCTGTTCTGGTTCCTGGGCCACCCGGAGGTGTACATCGTGCTGCTGCCCGCGCTGGGCATCACCTCGGAGATCATCTCCACCAATGCGCGCAAGCCCATCTTCGGCTACCGCGCCATGATCGGCTCCATCCTGGCGATCGGCTTCCTGAGCTTCATCGTGTGGGGCCACCACATGTTCGTCACCGGCATGAACCCCTTCCTGGGAAGCGTGTTCGTGGCCACCACGCTGCTCATCGCCATCCCCAGCGCGGTGAAGGTGTTCAACTACATCACCACGCTCTGGAAGGGCAACATCATCTTCACGCCGGCCATGCTGTTCAGCATCGGACTGGTGGCCACCTTCATCGCGGGCGGCCTCACCGGCATCATCCTCGCCGACAGCGCCCTCGACATCGCCGTGCACGACACCTACTTCGTGGTGGCGCACTTCCACATCGTGATGGGCATGAGCGCCATCTTCGGCATGTTCGCCGGCATCTACCACTGGTTCCCGAAGATGTATGGGCGCATGATGAACACCAAGCTGGGCTATGCCCACTTCTGGATCACCTTCATCTGCGCCTTCGGCGTCTTCTTCCCCATGCACTTCATCGGCCTTGCCGGCGCACCGCGCCGCTACTATGCCTATACCGAGTTCCCCATGTTCGACAGCGTGGTGGACCTGAATGTGCTGGTGACCGTCTTCGCCATCATCGGGGCGCTCGCCCAGGTGATCTTCACCTACAACTTCTTCTACAGCGTGTACCGCGGCCCCAAGGCCGTGCAGAATCCCTGGAAGAGCAACACGCTCGAGTGGACCACGCCGGTGGAGCATATCCATGGCAACTGGCCGGGCCCGATCCCCACGGTGCATCGCTGGCCCTACGATTACAGCAAGCCGGGCAAAGCCGAGGATTGGGTGAGCCAGATCACGCCGCTCGACCCGGACGAGGAGGAGCACTAGCTCCTCGATGCAGCACTCGTGGATGTCCGCACCTTTGGGTCGCGGACATTCGCATTTCATGAGCCTCAGGCATGCCATACTGCTCGTCTTGCTCGGCTTGGGCGTCAGCGCTCCGGCGCAGCTGCTGGACAGCATCGCCGCTTTCGCGGAGGAGCCTCCGCGCTTCGTGGCCCGGCTCGATGTGCGTGGCGGCTTCATCAGCAATCGCAGCGTGCGCTTCATCGGCGTGAAGGCGGGCCTGGAGCATGCCCGGAGATTCCAGTACGGCATCGGCTACAGCCTGCTTTATCCGGCCGAGCGGCGCAGCGCGCTCATCGATGGCCGCCCTGTGGAGGCCCGCTTGCGCATGGGCTACGTTGCCCCGTACGTGGATTACGCATTCTACCAGCGCGGCCCGTGGGAGGTGCGGATTCCGGTGCAGATTGGCTTCGGCCTGGGCTCATTGGTCCATGAGGAGGATGATGGCACGCGGCGCACGATCGCGCGCACCGGCCTGCTCCTCTACGAGCCCGCCATGACCGTGCAGTACCGCTTCCTGCGCTATTTCGCCATCGGTGGCGGCTGGGGCTTCCGGCTGGTGCTGCAGACCGGCGATGACCTGGGCGAGCGCCTGACGGCTCCGGTGTATCTCTTCGGTTTGCGCGTGTTCCTGGGCGAGTTCTGGCGCGATGCGCGGCAGGGCGCTTCGGATGATTGAAGGCCTACCTTCGGCGCCATGGCCGAGGGCTTTGATGTGCGCAAGGAGCAGCGCGCCGCCTCCGACAAGGAGATGGAGCAGGTGCTGCGGCCCAGCAGGTTCGAGGAGTTCGCCGGGCAGAAGGCGGTCACTGACAACCTGAAGGTGTTCGTGCAGGCGGCCAAGCAGCGCGCCGAGGCGTTGGATCACGTGCTGCTCCATGGTCCTCCGGGCCTGGGCAAAACCACCCTCGCCAACATCATCGCGCAGGAGATGGGCGTGGGCATCCGCATCACCAGCGGTCCGGTGCTCGACAAACCCGCCGACCTCGCAGGACTGCTCACCAACCTGGAGCCGCATGACGTGCTCTTCATCGACGAGATACACCGCCTCACGCCGGTGATCGAGGAGTACCTGTACAGCGCCATGGAGGATTACCGCATCGACCTGGTGATCGACGCGGGCCCGAACGCGCGCACGGTGCAGATCGCCCTGAACCCCTTCACCCTCGTGGGCGCCACCACGCGCAGCGGCCTGCTCACGGCGCCCTTGCGCGCCCGTTTCGGCATCAACAGCCGGCTGGATTACTACGACTCCGCCACCCTCAAGGGCATCGTTAAGCGTAGTGCCGGCCTGCTCCAGGTGCCCATCATCGACGAGGCCGCCGATGAGATCGCGCGCCGCAGCAGGGGCACCCCACGCATCGCCAATGCCCTGCTGCGCCGTGTGCGCGACTTCGCGCAGATCCAGGGCGATGGCACCATCGAGCTCGGCATCGCGCAGCACGCGCTCAAGGCGCTCAATGTGGATGCCCACGGCCTTGACGAGATGGATAACCGCATCCTGGGCGCCATCATCGACAAGTTCAGCGGCGGACCGGTGGGCCTCAACACGGTGGCCACGGCGGTGGGGGAGGAAGCCGGCACCATCGAGGAGGTGTATGAGCCCTTCCTCATCATGGAGGGCTACCTGCAGCGGACGCCGCGCGGCCGCCAAGCCACCGAGCGCGCCTATCGGCATCTGGGCCGGGTGCCTTCGGCGAAGCCCGGCAATCTCTTCGAGTAGGCCGCTACCTTCCGCGCATGCCCTCACCGAGCGAGAAGGCGCAAGCCATCAAGGCGGAGGCGCATGCACTGGGCTTCCTGGCCTGCGGCATCGCGCGAGCGGGATTCCTCGAGGACGAAGCCCCGCGCCTGGAGCAA
>CAZJTB010000412.1:0-3030 GCA_964548485.1 uncultured Chryseobacterium sp.
GATCGCTGAGTGGCACGCGCGGCCCGTCCTGCGCGGGGATCTCGCCGATGGCGATGGGCTTGGGCTGGCGGCCTTTCACGCTGGCCGGCGCGCCGCGCTTCTCCTCCGCGCGGTCCACCACTTCCTCCGCCAGCGTGTTCCACTGCTTGCATTGCGCGCATTGCCCCAGCCACTGCGGATGGCTGGCGCCGCATGCCTGGCAGACGAATCGGGAACGGACCTTAGCCACGGCGGATCTTCTCGACCAGGGCCGTGGTGGAGAAGCCTTCAACCAGCTTAAGGCTCCGCACATCGCCGCCGGCGGCCTTCACCGATTCGGCGCCGACGATGCGGTCCTCGCTCCAGTCCCCGCCCTTCACGAGCACATCGGGCACGATGGCCTTGATCAGCTCCAGCGGCGTGTCCTCTTCGAAGATGATCACAGCATCCACCAGGCGAAGCGCCGCCAGCACCTTGGCGCGGCTCTGCTCATCGTTCAAGGGGCGGTCGGGGCCCTTGCCCTGGCGGCGCACGCTGGCATCGCTGTTCATGCCGATCACGAGCCGATCGCCGAGTCCGGCGGCTTCCTGCAGGTATTCCACATGGCCGCGATGGAGGATGTCGAAGCAGCCATTGGTGAATACGATTCGGTCGCCCTTCATGCGCCAGATGTTGCACAGGCGCTTCAGGTTGACCAGGTCAACCACGCGACGGTCATGGATGGGCGCGGCCACTTGCGTGCTCATGCGATGGCGGGTTTCCGGAAGGCCGTCAAAAGTAGCGAGAGGCCGCCGAGGCCGATGAGCATCACGGTCTGCGCCGCCCAGAGCAGCCAGCCCATGGCCAGCGCATCGGGCCGCAGCAGTCCACCGCCTTCGGGCGGCGCCATGTACACCCCGATGATGAGCGCCACGAAAGCGGGGTACACGCCGATGCCGCCCTGCACCAGCACGATGCCGATGCCGCCCGCGATGAACCCGGCGAGGATGGCGGCGAACGGAAGATGGCCCATGCCGGGCAGGCAGTAGAAGCCCAATTGGAACATGCCGAGGTAGCAGCCCCAGATCAAGAGGGTATGCAGCAGGAACAGACCCTTCTTGCGCGTGCGCAGAACGGTTTGCAGCCCTTGGAAGAATCCGCGCAATCCGTCCATGAGGCGGGCTTTCAGCGCAGGTCGGCTGAGGACGAGGAGCAGCATGGCCAGACCACCCGCCAGGAGCACGCCGAGGATCACCCAGGTCCAGGGGAATGCACTGGCTTCCTGCGCTCCGCCCTGCTCCGATCTGAACCTGTGGATCTGCGCCCGGAACAGGTCGAGCTTGTCCAATTGCAGCAGCAGGGTGAGCCCAGCGATCCCAAGCAGCAGCGCCATGTCCACCACCCGCTCCGCCATCACGGTGCCGAAGCCTTTCTCGAAGGGCACCTTCTGGGTGCGGTACAGCACAGCGGCGCGGCTGGCCTCGCCCGCGCGCGGCACGAACATGTTCATGAAGTAGCCCACCATCACGCCGTGGTAGCAGTCCCAGAAGCCCAGCCTGTGACCCAGTGGTTCCAGCAAGTAGCGCCAACGCCAGGCGCGGCTCGCGTGCGCCAGCCAGCCTACAGCCATCGAAGCCATCAGCAGGAGCACATCCGCTTCGCGCAAGGCGTGGAACAGCTCTTCGCGTTGCGCAGGCGAAAGGCCGTTGTACTGCTGGTGGATGAGCCAGACCCCGATGGCGAGCGGCACACCGACCTTGATCGCGTGGCCGAACGCTCGCCTCACGGTTTCAGCCGGTTCGTGCGCTCATCGGGGAAGACCACGGTAGGCCGATAGGCGCGCGCCTCATCAAGGGTCATGCGCGCATAAGCCACCACGATCACCACATCGCCCACGCTCGCCTTGAGGGCTGCGGGCCCGTTCAGGCAAACGGCGCCGCTCCCGCGCTCGCCCTTGATCACATAGGTCTCCAGGCGCTCGCCATTGTTCACGTTCAGCACCTGCACCTTCTCGCCCTCAACGAAGCCCACCGCGTCGATCAGGTCCTCGTCGATGGTGATGCTGCCGATGTAGTTCACATCGGCTTCGGTGATGCGCACGCGGTGCAGCTTGGCACGTAGCACTTCAATGGTCATGCGGTGGCCTTCATCCGGGCACGGCCCGCCGAAGGGGCGGCAAAGCTAGCCCCTTGCCGATAGCGGCTGCCCGGTGCCGATATCCAGGTTGTCGATGAGCCTCACCGGCCCGACTCGCGCGGCGATGAGCGCCACGCAGCCGCCATGTTCGGGCCAGGTGCTCAGCGGGGCCAGGCTGCGCGCATCCGCCACGCCGATGTACTCAAGGGTTGCAAGTAGTTCATTCCCAACCAGATCCGCAGCATCCGCCAGGCATTCGGGCAAGGATTTCCGTGAGGCTGCACCGGCCAACTGGCACAGGGCCTTGTAGAGGACACCGGCCGCTGCACGCTCCGGTTCATTGAGGCGTAAATTCCTGGAGCTCAGAGCAAGTCCATCCGGCTCACGCACAGTGGGGCAACCGATGATGGCCTCGGGCCAGTGATGTGCTTGGGCCACCCATTGCAGAATGGCCAGCTGCTGCCTGTCTTTCTCGCCGAAGAAGGCTTGATCGGCCCGCACCACGCTGAACAGCCGCTGCACCACATTCACCACGCCTTGGAAATGACCGGGCCTCAAGGGCCCTTCCCAATGGAGGTCGAGGCCCCCCAGGTCGTAGGCGACGGGCTGGAATCCTGCGAACAGCCCTTCTTTGGCGGGCATGAAGAGGGCATGGCAGCCTTCGGATTCCAGCAAGGCGCGATCCTCCTGGGTGCGCTTGGGGTAGTTCTCGAAGTCGCTTACATCGTTGAACTGCAGCGGATTGACGAAGATGCTGCACACCACGCGGTCGCATGCGGCCTGAGCGCGGCGAATCAGGTCCAAATGGCCTTGGTGCAAGGCCCCCATCGTAGGCACGAATCCGATGGTTTGCCCGTTGCGGCGGCAGGCGGCGGTCCATGCCGCCATGGCTTCCGGGGCATGGATTTCAAGCATCTGCACCCTGCTCTACGCGGC
>CAZJTB010000413.1:0-3027 GCA_964548485.1 uncultured Chryseobacterium sp.
CCGAGGTTCTGGGCCATGCTCCAGGTGCCATCGTCCTGCATGCGGCTGGTGTAGATGTCCGTATCGGCGATGCCGTTGCCGGTGCGGCGGCCGCGCACGAAGTAGAGCGTGCGGCCATCGCTGGCCATGCTGGGCTGGCTCTCCCATTGCGCGCTGTTCACCGGCGGCCCCAGGTTGCTGGCAGGGCTCCAACGATCGCCCACGCGCTGGCTGATGAACAGGTCGCAGCTGCCCGCGCCGCGCAGGTTGCCGCCGTAGCTGCCATCCTCCAATGCGCATTTGGTGAAGATGATGAAGCGGCCGTCGGGCGTAAGGGTGCCCGCGCCCTCGTTGTACTGCGCGGTGCTCACCGTGGGAATGGGCGTGCTCCGCTGCCAGTCGCCCCCACCATCGCGCTTGCTCATGTAGAAGTCTTCCTGCATGCCATACACCGGTATCTCGGGCGCCTTCACGCGCCGGGTGAAGATCAGGGTGCGGTCATCGGCTGTGATGCAGGGGTAATACTCGGGGTCCGCGCTGTTCACGTTCGGCCCCAGGTTCCTGGGCTCGAAGGGCACGGGGCGCTGGATGGCCTGCGCAGCGAAGGCGCAGTTCTCGATGCCCAGGCGGGCGCGCGCCTTGCGCTGGGGCTCCTGCTCCTTCTCCAGGTAGCCCCGGTAGTTCCTCTCGGCCTCGGCATACTGGCCGCTGCGGAACTCCAGGTCGGCCAGGTGCAGCTGCGCGGTGGGGAAGAAGCGCGGCGCGATGGCCATGACCTCGCGGTACCGCGTTATGGCCTCCGCATCCTTCCCTTCCCCTTCGGCGATCTCGGCCAGCATGATGCGCGGCTCCACGAAGCGCGGGTCGGCGTTGGCGGCCTTGAGGAATTCGCTCCTCGCGCAATCGGGCCTGCGCTGCTGCATGCACGCATTGCCGCTCTCGTAGAGCTTGATGGCCTTCTTGTCCTGCGTGGAGTAGCCTCCGGGTTGAGAGTATGCAGTGGGCATTAGGCAGTTGGCAGTCAATGCCACCATGAGCAAGGTGCTGCGCAAGGGCGAACGCGCATCGGCAACCTTCAACCTCCAACCCCCAGCCTTCAACCTGTTCATGGTATGTTCATGTACTTGTGCGTCTGCAACGAGATGCGCCAGCGCGGATGGGCCTTCACATGCTCCACGATCAGGGGCATCATGGCGTCGCGCTTGTCCCATTCGGGCTGCAGGTAAAGGATGCACCCGGCACTCGCCTTGGCGGCCTGCTCCTCGGCCCATTGCAGGTCATGCTTGTTGAACACGATCACCTTCAGCTCATCCGCCCGCGCGAAGGCCCCGGGCAGCGCGGGCTTGAACTTCTTCGGGCTCAGGCATACATGGTGCCATTCGCCGCTGAATGGATGCGCGCCGCTGGTCTCGATGTGCGTGCGGAAGCCGGCTTCACGGAGCGCGCGGGTCAGCGGCCCAAGGTCGTGCATGAGGGGCTCTCCCCCGGTGATGACAGCGATGCGCGCGGGATAGCGCGATGCCTGGGCCACCAGCGCCTCCACTTCCTGCCGGGGATGGCGGTCCATGTCCCAGCTCTCCTTCACATCGCACCAGGCGCAGCCCACATCGCAGCCCGCCAGGCGGATGAAATAGGCGGCCTGGCCGGTGAAGAGCCCTTCGCCCTGCACCGTGTGGAAGGCTTCCATGATGGGAAGCGCCTGACTCATGCGGGCAAAGGAAACCGAAGCCGCCCTGAGCGCGAAGCGCGGGGAAAGAAAAAGCCCATACGTGCCACGTTCAAGGAACCCATGGAATCACATGGGCGGGGCCGCGATGATGGCTTCCGTAATCCTCCTGGCACCGAGGTGCGTCCTCACCGAAGTGAGGTTGAGGCCCGCCGTACACCATCGAGGGTGCGGTCCCTGATGTTGAGTGTTGGTTCCGATGAACAGGTGGCCAGTATGGGCTTTGCGTTGACGGCCCTCGCGGGCCGGATGCTGCTCATGCAAGGCTTGAAAGAACGTTGGGCCGAAATTACACGCATCGGCGCGCGATGGTGCACGCGGTTGAAAAATCGTTGGGTGTGGAGAACCGGTTGGTCACTCGCTCCCCTTCTGCCCAACGAAATGGTCGTCCCTCTCGGCGAAGAGCACATTGAAGGTGGTGAGGCTGCCATAGCACCGGGTAATGTACTGCTGCAGCTCCACCTTGTCCTGCTCGCTGAGCTTGTCGCTGTCGTTGATCTTCTGCTCCAGCACACGGAAGCGGTCGCGCATCATCACGATCTTGTGGAAGAAGGCGTCGAGCGGGACGGCCTTCTCCTGCGTGCCCTCGCGGCCAGGCTTGATCAGCAGCAGCCCCCCGCGGAAGCGGTCGGCCAGCGCGGTGTCGGATACGCCAAGCTCCTCGCGGAGCACCTCGCGCAGAACGCGCCGGAACTCGTCCTGGTCCATGTCGAGATCGATCTCCTGGGGCAGCGGTGCCTTCCGCGGCCCGTCGTCCGTGTCGTCACGCAGCCGCCGCGGCGTGCCCGCAGCCGGCTTGCGCTTGCTCCAGCCGTCCCAGCTCGCGCCGAGGCCCTTGTAGCTCGAGCAGGTGGCCGTCTCGGCCTTGCGTGCCTTCCAGACGCGGCAGTCTCCCATCTGGACGGCCGCGCCCTCCACGTAGTACCGGACGAAGAAGGCGCACGTCCCGCAGCGGCCCGAGAGCTCCACGTCCGGCAGGATAGCACCGCGCGTCGCCTGGTCGGCGCCCCGGTCGCCGATGCCGGGCGCTGCGCCGCGGCGTGGGCGTGCGCACGGGGGCGCTTGCGCGCGCGGGGGCGGTGCACAGATGCTACGGGCATCCGCAACACGGGAGGAAGACGATGACCGAGACCGAGGCCCAGCGCGCGACCGTGAACTTCGTGGTCGGGGTCGACTTCGCCGAGACGGGGAACTTCGCGATCGCCGAGGCGCTCCGGCTCGCCCAGCGCCGCCCGGGCGCGGAGATCCACCTCGTCCACGCGCTGCCGAAGGCCCCTTGGATCAAGGAGGACGGCATGGCGCGCTCGTCCGAGGCCATCGAG
>CAZJTB010000414.1:0-3017 GCA_964548485.1 uncultured Chryseobacterium sp.
ACCCCTATTTCGCTCCCTTCTATGATTTCAACCTCGATGGCGCATACAATCCATCGGATGGGGATGCCCCGTGCATTCTGGGAGACCAGGCGTTCTTCCTGGTCTTCAATGACAATCTCACTGCCCACACGCAATCCATGGGGCAGCCATTCGGAGTGGAGGTGCAGGTCATGGGGTTTGTTTACGAACAAGCCAATCCAGCACTGGATCAGACGGTATTCCTCCGCTATCATGTCATCAACAGGAGCAGCCAGATTTATCAGGATCTCCACATCGGCTATTTCAACGATATCGACGTCGGATGCGCGAATGATGATTTCTTCGGAACAGACCCCTTAAGGAGTTTGCAGTTCTACTACAACTGGCAGGACATGGACGTGTCATGCCTTGGCGCCCTGGGATATGGCGCCCAACCCCCGGCGGTGGGAATGGCCTTGATCAAGGGCCCGCTGGTGGATGGGAATGGCTCGGATGATCTTCCTTTGAATCTAGTGCCCGCCGCGAATGGTACAGGTTTCGGCGATGGCATCATTGACAACGAGCGCTATGGGCTCACTCACAGCATCGCCTTCAACAGGGAGTCGCCTAATGCTGCGATGACTGATCCGGCCTCACCTCTTCACTACTCCTGCTATGCTTCAGGGCGATGGAAGGATGGCGTGCAGATGACCTACGGCGGCAATGGTTACTCAACATCCCCGGATGCCATTCCCGCCCGATTCATGTTCCCAGGGGCGAATGACCCCGTTGGAGCGGGAACCGGGGGGGTGGTTATGCCACCTTGGGGCGAAACGGTGCCAACGCCCACCACTCCCGACCGCCGAGGGGTCATGAGCTCAGGCCCCATCACGCTGGAGCCCGGCGAGCATGTGGACCTCCTTTATGCATACGTGTATGCCCGTGCGGGCAGCGGAGGCGCGTCCGCGAGTGTCGCGGCTCTTCAAGCGCGTGTCGATTCCGTTCGTGCCTTTGCCCAAACCCTGCCCATCTGGGATGTTCCGGAGAACCAGCCCTATGCCGGCATGTGCATGGACTATGCGACCATCGGCATCGCGGAGGCCAACAGCACCCGGCCATTGGTTTTCTACCCATCGCCCGCCAATGATGCCGCGCGTGTTGCTGTGCCCAGGTCGCTGCTTGGCGGACAGCTCACCCTGCGTGATGCCATGGGCCGCGTCGTGCTCCAGCAGCGCATCCATGCGGAGCTCAGCACCATCGACGTGAGCGGTTTGGCCAGCGGGGTGTACACCTGCGAGGCCGTGACCGGTAGCGCGCGCTGCACCGGCCGTTTGGTGAAGGAGTAGGCCTGCGGTTCTCCGTGCCCGCGATCAGCTCGCTTGCGGGCGGGCCGCAGTTCGCAGCTGCGTGGCCAGCACCCATGCAACGGTCGCGAGCATGCCCAGCATCAGGAGCGCATTGGCTCCGGGCCAGTGCAAGGTCTTGAACATCATGCCGCACAATGCCGTAACGATCGCTGGTGCGAACCAGCCCGGCTTGCTGATCACGATGGTCCACGGATGATGCAAGCGGGTCATCCGCAGCACCAGGGCCGTAGCGGTGAGCAGCGCGCTGAAGAGCACGATGTACCCCGCTCCGGGCCAGTGCAGTAGCTTGAACAGCACGCCGACGATGAGGCCGGCCAAACCAAGGGCACGCAGATTCATGGTGATGGGGTTTGTATCCGGAATGCGCGGACTCCCTCAAGGTAACGGGAACAATCGTCCTTGTGCCAGGTCAGCCTGTGCCCCTGTACTACGGCAGGCAGGATCGCGGCGAATCGGCCAACGACACCACCTATGCCAAAGGCCAGAGCCTAGGCGAAGGCCTTCTTCCGGCTCATCAATTCCTCCACGGCCTCCGCCTCAACGGGAATGTCGGCGAAGAGGTCAATCGGGTTGTCGCGCGTCACCAGGATGTTGTTCTCCAGGCGGATGCCCAGCTTCTCCTCGCGGATGTAGATGCCCGGCTCAACGGTGAAGACCATGTCCGGCTGGACCATCTCGTTCCAGAGGCCCACGTCATGCACATCGAGTCCGAGGAAATGGCTGGTTCCGTGCATGAAGTACTTCTTGTACAGCGGCTTCTCGGGGTCCTGGTTCTTCACGTCGGTCTTGTCCAGCAGGCCCAGGCCGATGAGCTCGCTCTCCATGATCTTCCCGACCTCCTTGTGGTAGTCGGCGAGCAGGGTGCCGGGGCGCAGCAGCTGCGTGGCAGCGTTCTTCACGCGCAGCACGGCGTTGTACACGTCCTTCTGGCGCTTGGTGAAGCGGCCGTTCACGGGGATGCAGCGGGTGAGGTCGCTGGCGTAGCCGCCGTACTCGCAGCCGAAATCCATCAGGATCACATCGCCATCGTTGCACACCTGGTCGTTGGTGATGTAGTGCAGCACGCAGGCGTTGTAGCCGCTGGCGATGATGGGCGTGTAGGCATGGCCGCGCGAGCCGTTGCGCAGGAACTCGTGCGTGATCTCAGCCTCGACCTCGTACTCCTTCACGCCGGGCTTCACGAAACCGCACACGCGCTCGAAGGCCTTGCCCGTGATGGCGATCGCGCGCTTCAGCTGCGCCACCTCCTCCTGCGTCTTGCGGCTGCGGATGCGGTGCATGATGGGCGCGCTGCGCTTCACGCTGTGCAGCGGGTACTGGGCGCGCAGCTCCGCGTTCTTGCGGTCCTCGCGGGTCTGCACCTCGTTGTGCTGGCGCAGGTGCTCGTTGCTGTTCAGGTACAGGTGCTCGCACTGCGGCACCAGGCGCTTGATGGTGGCCTCGTAGCTGCTCGTCCATAGCACGGTGGCGATGCCGCTCAGGTCGCGGGCCTCCTGCTGGGTGAACTTGGCTCCTTCCCAGATCGCGATCAGCTCGCTGGTCTCGCGCACGAACAGGATCTCGCGGTCCTTCGGGTCCACCGCATCGGGGAAGAGCAGCAGGATCGTCTCCTCCTGGTCGATGCCTGTCAAGTAGAGGATGTCGCTGGCCTGCTTGAACGGCATCGTGCCATCGGCGCTGGTGGGCATGATG
>CAZJTB010000415.1:0-3009 GCA_964548485.1 uncultured Chryseobacterium sp.
CTTGCTCATCCAGATATCGCAGCCGAAGACCTTCTTCTTCTCAGCCGGGCACCGGGTGAAGTACATCATGGTGCGCTTGCTGTTGAAGATCGGCGTGGCCTCGGCGCCTTCGGAGTTCACCTCGAGGGGCAGCTTCACGGGCTCGCTCCATTTGCCCAGGCGGTCGCGCGAGCTGGTGAAGAGGTCGGCGAAGGCCTCGCCCACGATGGCGTCAGCGCTTGAGCCGGTGGATGCCGGACGCGTGCTGGAGAACACGACGCTCTCGTTCTTCTTGTCGGAGAAGGCGGGGCTGTAATCGAAGCTGGGGGTGTTCAGCAGCACCTCGGGGTCCACGCTGTAGCGGGTGGGGCTGTCCTTCCAGCGCTGCGCCATCTGGCAGGCGGCGATGCCGGCATCGGCGCGCGGGTCGTTGCTCTTCTTCTCCTTGTAGCGGTTGTAGCTGGCGATGGCGTCGGCGTACTTGCCCTGCTGGCGCAGCATCTCGCCGATCCAGAAATAGGCCACCGGGTCGGTGAACTGGGCCTTGTTGGCCTTCTCGTACCACACCTGGGCCTGCTGCACATCGCCGATCATGCGGTAGCTCTCGGCCACCTTGAAGATCAGCTCCGCCTTCACGGCAGCCTTCTTCTCCACGGTGTAGGCCTTCTTGTACAGCTCGATGGCGTTGAAGTAGAAGCCTTTGTTATAGGCGTCATCCGCTTCATCGGCCAAGCGCCCACCCTGCGCCACAGCCACTGTGCTGATGATGAAGCAGGCGGCCAGTGCGGCGAGGATCTTCCGTGTTGTCATCGCGTGGTTTGAAAGGGTTCCCTACGGGTCGCGGCGAAGATAAACAAGTCGGTCAATGGGGGAAGGACACGCAAAACGAAGGGGGCGCTGCCCGCAGCGCCCCCTTGAACCGTTCATCCTCAGCGGGTAAATAGCAGCTCGCGCATCTTAGGAAGGGGCCAGAGCTCATCATCCACCAGCAGCTCAAGCTTGTCGGCATGGTAGCGTATCCGATCCAGAAAGGGCCTCACCTGGTCGCAGTAGGCGATTGCCTTGGCTCGTGGCCCCTCGATGGCGTTGGCCTTCTTGCGCGCCTCAATCATTTCCTCCACCAAGGAAACCACCTTGCCCACGTGCTCGCTCATCTCCTCGATCAGCCGGAGCTGGGTGGCTGTTGCCTTCTTGGCCTTCTCCGCGCCGAGCACTTCGCGCAATCCGCGCACATTCTCGATCAGCCGGTTCTGATAGGCAATGGCAACCGGTACGATGTGGTTCTGCGCCAGGTCGCCCACCACGCGGCTCTCGATCTGGATCTTCAGGGTGTAGCTATGCAGCTCAATTTCATGCCGCGCCTCGGTCTCCACCGGGCTCAGCACACCGAGCTCATCGAATAGCTTCATGGTCTCCTTTCGTCCCCATACATCGAGCGCCCTCGGGGTGTCCTTGATGTTGCTGAGCCCCCGCTTCTCCGCCTCCGTCACCCATTCATCGCCATAGCCATTGCCCTCGAACCGGATGGGCTTGCTGCGCACGATCAAGTCGCGGATGCCGCGCAGGATGGCCTCGTCCTTCTTCACGCCCTTATCGATCAAGGCATCCACCTCTTTCTTGAAGGCGCGCAACTGGGCGGCCACGATGGTGTTGAGCACGGTCATGGGTCCTGCGCAATTGGCGCTGCTGCCCACAGCGCGGAACTCGAACTTGTTGCCGGTGAAGGCAAAGGGGCTGGTGCGGTTGCGGTCCGTGTTGTCGAGCATCACGGGCGGGATGCGGCCGATGTCGAGCTTCAGCTCGGTCTTGCGGTCCGGGGTCATGGCGCCCTTGAGGTTCTTCTCCAGGCCGTCGAGCAGGCTGCTCAGGTAGTCCCCGATGAATGCGCTGATGATGGCCGGCGGGGCCTCGTTGGCGCCCAACCGGTGGTCATTGCCCGCGCTGGCGATGCTGGCCCGCAGCACATCGGCGTTGGCATGGATGGCCGCGATGGTGTTCACGAAGAAGGTGAGGAAGCGGATGTTCTCCTTCGGGGTCTTGGCGGGCTTCAGCAGGTTCACGCCCGTGTTGGTGGCCAGGCTCCAATTGTTGTGCTTGCCGCTGCCGTTCACACCGGCGTAAGGCTTCTCGTGCAGCAGCACGCGGAAATCGTGGCGCTGGGCCACTTTCTCCATCACGTCCATCAGCAGCACGTTGTGGTCAACGGCCAGGTTGAGCTCCTCGAACACCGGGGCGCACTCGAACTGGTTGGGAGCCACCTCGTTGTGACGGGTCTTCACCGGGATGCCCAGCATGAGGGCCTCGGTCTCGAATTCGCGCATGAAGGCCCGTACGCGGTCGGGGATGCTGCCGAAGTAATGGTCCTCCAGCTGCTGTCCTTTGGCTGGCGTATGCCCAAAGAGCGCCCGACCGGTCATCATGATGTCCGGTCGGGCATAGTACAATGCCTTGTCGATGAGGAAGTACTCCTGCTCCCAGCCCAGGGTGCAGGTCACCTTGGTCACGTCCTTGTCGAAGTACTGGCACACCGCAGTGGCCGCCTCGTCCACGGCGCGGATGGCCCGCAGCAGGGGCATCTTGTAGTCGAGCGCCTCGCCCGTGTAGCTGATGAAGATGGTGGGGATGCAGAGGGTGCGGCCGATCACGAAGGCCGGGCTGCCGGGGTCCCAGGCGGTATAGCCCCGGGCCTCGAAGGTGTTGCGGATGCCCCCGCTGGGGAAGCTGCTCGCATCAGGCTCCTGCTGCACGAGCATACTGCCATCGAAGCGCTCGATGCTGCGCCCGCCCCCGATGGGCTCGAAGAAGGCGTCGTGCTTCTCGGCGCTGAGGCCGGTGAGGGGCTGGAACCAGTGCGTATAGTGCGTGGCGCCCTTGCTGGCCGCCCATTCCTTCATGCCGCTGGCCACCTGGTCGGCCAGCTTGCGGTCGATGCGCTCACCGTGGAGGGTGGCCTGCCGCACCGCGTACCAGGCATCCTCGGTGAGGAACATGCGCATGGCGTCCTCGCCGAAGACATGGGCCCCGAAGTAC
>CAZJTB010000416.1:0-3008 GCA_964548485.1 uncultured Chryseobacterium sp.
TGCCCACTTTGGTCTTGGTGCGCTTGGCGGTCTCGATCAGCTTGCGCAGCATGCCCTTCACGGCCTCGTTGCGCTCGTCGTAGAGGTGCGAAACGAGGGCGCTGTCGCGATCGAGCCCCAGGGTGAGCTGGGTGAGGTCGTTGCTGCCGATGGAGAAGCCATCGATGTATTGCGCGAATTCCTCGGCGAGGATGATGTTGCTGGGGATCTCGGCCATGAGGTAGAGCTCCAGGCCCTCTTTGCCGCGCTCCAGCCCGTACTCCTTCATCACCGCCATCACCTTCTTCAGCTCGGTCACCGTGCGGCAGAAGGGGATCATCACCACCACGTTCTTCAGGCCCATCTTCTCGCGCACGCGCCGGATGGCCTTGCATTCGAGACCGAAGGCTTCCTTGTACGCGTCGCTGTAGTAGCGCGAGGCGCCGCGCCAGCCGATCATCGGGTTCTCCTCGTCGGGCTCGAAGTGCTCGCCGCCCAGCAGGCCCTTGTACTCGTTGCTCTTGAAATCGCTGAAGCGCACGATCACCTTGTTGGGGTGGAAGGCGCCGGCGATCTTGGCGATGCCGTAGCTGAGGCGCTTCACGAAGAAGGTCTCCTCGTCCTCGTAGCCGTTGATCAGGTAGCTGATCTTGCCGCTGAGGTTCACATCGCCCAGCTCTTTGTGCTGGAGCAGCGCCAGCGGGTGCGCCTGGATGTAGTTGTTGATGATGAATTCCTCGCGCGCCAGGCCCACACCGGCGTTGGGCAGCGCCGCGAACTTGAAGGCCAGGTCTGGGCTGGCCACGTTGAGCATGATCGGGGTCTTCACGCGGGGCAGGTCGGCGAGCGAGGTCTCCTCCTTGCTGAATGGGATGAGGCCGCTGTAGATCACGCCGGTATCGCCCTCGCAGCAGCTGGCGGTTACCTCCATGCCGGTCTCCAGCACATCGGTGGCGTTGCCGCAGCCCACGATCGCGGGCACGCCCATCTCGCGCGCCACGATGGCGGCGTGGCAGGTCCTCCCGCCTTTGTTGGTGATGATGGCGCTGGCCTTCTTCATGATCGGCTCCCAATCCGGATCGGTCATGTCGGTCACGAGCACATCGCCTTGCTGGAAATCCTTGCCGTCGGTGCCGCCGCCGCGCCCGTCGAGGCTGAAGAGGATGCGCACCTTGCCCGCGCCCACCTTCGCGCCCACCGCGATGCCCTTGGCCAGCACTTTCTCCGCGCCGCTGTGGTGCAGCTTGAACTCCACCACCTTGCCATCATCGCCGCGCGAGTGGATCGTTTCCGGACGCGCCTGGACGATGAAGAGCTCCTTGGTCAAGCCGTCAACCGCCCATTCCACATCCATGGGGCACCAGCTGCCCTTCTTCGCGCTGTAGTAGTTCTCGATGGCCACCACGCTCCGGGCCACTTCCAGCGCCTGCTCGTCGTTGATGCAGAAGCGGTTGCGCATGGGGCGCTCCGTGGGTATGGTGAGCGTTGGCTTACCCGGCTCCACGCCGTAGATCATCTTGCGGTCCTTGTGGCCGAGCTTCTTCTCGATGATGGCGGCGTAGCCCTGCGCGAGGGTGGGCTTGAACACCAGGAATTCATCGGGGCTCACCGCGCCCTGCACCACCATTTCGCCCAGGCCGTAGCTGCCATTGATGAGCACCACGTCCTTGAAGCCCGATTCCGTATCGAGCGAGAAGGCCACGCCGCTGGCGCCGAGGTCGGACCGCACCATCTTCTGCACTCCCACGCTGATGCCCACCTCGAAGTGGTCGTAGCCCAGGCCATGGCGGTACACGATGGCACGGTCGGTCCACAGCGATGCGAAGCAGTTGCGCACGGCGCTGATGAGGTCCTGCGGGCCGCGCACGTTGAGGTAGGTCTCCTGCTGGCCGGCGAAGGAGGCATCGGGCAGGTCCTCCGCGGTGGCCGATGACCGCACGGCCACATCGGTCTGCTCCTGGCCGTACTGCCGGCTCATCTCTTCGTAGCGCTGCAGGATGCCCTTCCAGATCGCTTCCGGGAACTTGCCGTTCTTGATCAGCGTGCGCACATTGAGGCCCGTGCGCCTGATGCTCTCCACATCGTCGGGGTCCAGGCCGGCCACCAGGTCCTTGATCTTCTGGTCGAGCTCGTTGTGCGCGATGAAGGCTTCGTAACTGGCTACGGTGACCACGAAGCCGCCCGGCACCTTCACGCCGAGCGCGCCGAGGTTGCGGATCATCTCGCCCAGGCTGGCGTTCTTGCCGCCCACGGTGGGGAGGTCCGAGAGTCCAACCTCATGAAGCCAAAGGAGATGCGGTGATTCCATGCGTGTCGGTGAATTGGGCCGCTCCTGCTGGAGGGTGCTAACAAAGATGATGCGTCCGCTGATCCAATCGGTTGATCCAGGTCAGGTGCTGAAGCAAGGGGCCCCGGATGATTCCGGGGCCCCCATGCCGATTCAGCGTTCCATCAAGGTTGAGCGATGATGCGGCCCATGATGGCCTCGCCCTCGAAGCTCACGCGATACAAGTAGGTGCCGCCGTTGCGCTCCTGCGGGTGGAAGGTGAGGTTGAGGGGGGCATCGGCTTCCACATGGCCGTTGTACAGCTCGGCGATGATCCGGCCCTGCAGATCGGTGATGACCACCTGGGCATGGCCGCTGCGCTTCGGCGCCACGGTGATGGTGCCTTCGTGGCGGAAGGGGTTCGGCCAGGCGCTCACACTCAGCTTCTCCTCCTTCAGCTCGTCCTTGCCGCACTTCTTCGGGCAGCTCACGATGATCGTCTGCACGAACTCGGTGCTGTTGCCGCAGTCGTCCATGGCGGTGTAGATGCGGGTGACGGTGTATTTGCAGTCCTTGCCCATTTCGCCCGTCTTGTCCGTCACGATGATCTCCACTTCGTCATCGCAGTTATCCGTGGCCTTGCATTTCACCGGATCGGGGATCATTTCGCAATCGGCCTCGATCACTTCCTTGATCTTGCAGTGGATCTCGGGGGGCGTCATGTCCACCACATCAATGGTCCACGTGGCGGTGCCGATGTTCT
>CAZJTB010000417.1:0-2991 GCA_964548485.1 uncultured Chryseobacterium sp.
GACGAATCATCCGCGCCCAACCAGCCAGCGCCCACCGGCCCCCGCTTGGTGATGAAGTTCCGCTTCGACAGCACGCAGGTGCGCCTCAACAACCTGGGCCAGCCCGCCACCCTGCCCCCGGGCCATGCCGCGCAAAGCCCACGCTTCAACCGGATGAGCGCCCATTACATCGAGTTCGCGCCGGGCATGCTCACCGCGCTGGGCACGGGCACGGTGGTCTATCATGCCCCCGAGACGGCCATCGGCGGCTCCACCGCCATCGATTTCGCGCAGGGCGTGCGGGTGGGCGATGGCGAGACCTTCTTCAGCATGCCGCTGGCGCAGATGACGCCCGGCACCTACGAGTGGCTCCGCGTGTCGCTGGCCTATCAGAACTACGACATCAGGTTCCGCTACACCGATGCAATCCTCGGCACCTTCAACCTGTGGGGCACGGTGGCCAGCTTCATCGGTTACAACACCTACATCAGCAACTACACGGTGCGCAGCCAGAGCGTGGCCGTGAACGCCAACAAGCTGCAGGGCTATTGGGGCTTCGAGGTCATCAATCCGCCCATCGCCCTGACGCCCGTGACAGGCCAGGCGCCCCCGGGGGCCACCACGGTGCCGAATCCCCTGTTCGCCACTTCGCCCATTCCAGCGGGCTCATGCGTGGTCACGGGCCAGTTCGCTACGCCGCTCACCATCACCGGCAATGAGACACACGATGTGGTGATCATCGTGTCCTTGAGCACCAACAACAGCTTCGAGTGGCAGGACAACGGTGATGGCATCTACGAGCCGGGCGTGGGCGACCAGGTGGTTGACATGGGCGTGCGGGGCATGATCCCCATCGTGCAATAGGCTCACCCGGGTGATTTCACCAGGCGCTTTTCATCATCCAGCCAAAGGCTGAGCCCCTCTTGCGCCGTGTGCAGGTAGCGCAAGCGCTTGGCGGGCAGGGTGGTGTCGAAGTGCCCGGCGTGGTCGTCATAGAGGTACACGCTATCGCAAGCGAATCGGATCCAGATGGAGTCTCCCATGAGCTCCAGGCGTGCGAATGGGGCGATGTTCCGGCGCTTGCGCACCCGCTTGCCGTCCTCTTCGACCCACTGCGCCGCCGCCGCATCCAGGAATCCGAGGTCGTGGAAGGAAGAGTCGAGCTTGATGAGCTTCTGCCCCCAGCTCTCGCGTTCGCCGAAGTTCGCGAGCATCCACTTGGTTGCGCTGCCCTCTGGTGCGAAGAAGGTGGGCAGCATGGTCCAGCTATCGTAGCCCGGTGGCGAAACAGCCAGCACCTGTGCAGAGCTATCCGGATTGGCACGATAGCGGTAGAGTCGAAGGCCCTCGAAGGTCTCGCTGCGATTCGAGGCGACCATAAGCCAGGTGCCATCGCCAAGGCTGAACGTGGCTTGGATCAGCAGCGTGTCGTGCCGCACGTTGTCGGCTTCCAAGGGGATGTCCAGCGGAGGAAGGCCCGTGATCTCATCCTTGACCTGTCGCTCAGCGCATCCGGCGTGGAGTAGGATGCAAGGAATCGCGAACCAGGCATGGCATCGAGCGGGTCGGCGTGATTCAGCCTTCATTATCTTGAATGTCAGGTGGTTGGATTGTGATTGGCCATACGCATCCCGAGTATTCAATGACCTTCAAGGCCGAACATAACGCACCGCTGCATGGCGCAAGCCAGCCGATGGTCGGTGTGGGTGCAACCGTCGGCCCGGATGCATCGTATATCGATTCCATTTGATGAATGGTCGTAACATCGCGACCGTTCATCGAAGACAGCCAGTGGTCCTTACACGACTGCCCGAATCCGAATCGCTCGGCGCCCAGTGGCCGGAGCGCGTGCTTCGCGCCGCCATCAACGGCGGGGGCGATGAGGTCGTGCTGCAGCACCGCGGCGCAATCACGCACGAGGATATCGAGGGCATGGTGCGGCGCGTGGAGGCGCACAGCCTGGCTTCGAGCGACGGCGTGGTGGCGCGCAAGCGATTGCTCAACGTGCTGGTGGAATCGCTGGAGAACATCCGTGTGCACGCCGATCCCGAACTCGCGCACACGTCATTCGCCCTGCTGCTCGCTGAGCCTGGTGCGTACCGCCTGATCGCGGGCAACGCGCTGCCGGCGGCCACCGCCGAACTGCTCCTTCACCGGACGGACGTGATCAATCAGATGACGGAAGCCGACATGAAGGAGCATTTCCTCCGGCTGCTCAGCAGCGAGGGCCGCACCGAGCGGGGAGGTGCCGGTCTCGGGCTCATCACCATCGCCCGCAAGAGCGCGAAGCCGGTGCTGGCGCACTCCATCCCGCGCGATGAGGAGTCGCGCTATCTCCTGCTCGAGGTGCGGGTGCTACGCGACTGAGGAGTCGGCCAATCCGGCGTACTCCGCCAAGTAAGCGTACCGCTCGGTCAATCTTCCTTCGCGAACGATGGTGGCGCGGTCGATCATGCCATCCTCATCGCGGCCGATCAGGTGCGGCAATACGCGCTCCATGAGGTCCAGTCCAAAGGCCTCGGAGGCGTCGCGCGGCAGCTCGCATGGCAGGTTGTCAACGGACATGGCGGTGATGGCGCCCGGCGCACCTGGCTCCACTTCGGCGCCGCTGTTCCTGTCGTAGCCCAGGAAGGGCATCGCGATCGTGGTGGCGCGCAGGGTACTGTCGATGGGACCGCCCACATCGCAGCTGATGTCGGCGATCACGCTCAGGTTCAGCTGCTCATCGCGCAGGTCGTCGGCGCTGAGGATCTTGGGGCCGCGCGGATCCCAATAGTGGCAGGCCAGGTACAGGTGCGCACGGCGCGCGTAGGGTAGGAAGCGGGCGCGATGGCCCGTAGGGTCGGCATGGAAAGCGGCCTTGTCGAAGGGCTTCCCATCCATGCGCTCATACAGGTCCTGCGTGCCCACCACGGTGTACACCGGCTGGCCGAAGTCCTGGAGAAGGAATTCCGCTGGCTTCACGCGCTTCACGCCGGCGCGCTCCAGCACGCCCATGGCGCCCTTGCCCAC
>CAZJTB010000418.1:0-2989 GCA_964548485.1 uncultured Chryseobacterium sp.
TCATCACGTTGTCCTTGGTGATCACGTTCTGCCGGGGGAAGTCGTACACTGTCTCGCGCAGGTCGATCCGCTGCTTGCGCTGGAACTGCACGTACTTGTTGCCATCGGGCAGGTCGCGCGTGAAGCGGTACACGATCTCGCGCGGCTTGTCAACGATGGGGATGATGATGTTGATGCCGGCGGTGAGCGTCTTCTGGTACTTGCCCAGGCGCTCGATCACCATGGCCTCGCTCTGCTGCACGATGCGGAGGCCCTTGGCGATGATGATGACGACGAAGAGGACGCTGAGTCCCAGGATGATGAGGTCTGACATGGCGGGTCGCTTGAGGGCGTGGTTTGGGTTGCGTTGCGGGTTGCGGCGGGGATGCTCGCCTAAGTGTTCTCCGTGGGCTTCACGATGAGGGTGTTGCTCTCCACGCGCAGCACCTCCACGAGGTCGCCGGCGCGCAGGGCCTTATCATTCACCGATTCGGCGCGCCAATCGTCGCCGCCCACGGCCACGCGGCCCAGGCGCAGGCCGGGCTCGAAATCCTGCGTCACCCGTCCGCGCATGCCCACCAGGGCATCCAGGTTGGTGCGCACGCCGGTATCGCGCATGGCGCGCTTGAGCAGCATGGGGCGCACGGCGAAGAAGGCCAGGAGCGAGAAGGACGCGCACAGGGCGAGCTGGGCCTCGGCCGAAGCCCCCAGCGCGGCCCCCGCGCTGGCCGCCGCGCAGCCCACGCTGATGCAGAAGAGCCAGAAGCCGGGAACGAAGATCTCGGCGATGAGCAGCACGATGGCCGCGCCGGCCCACCAGTGCCATTGGAAGAATTGCAGGTCGTCCATGATGTTCGCAGCCGAAGATAGACGGAGCTGCTCAACGGCCACGGCGCGCCGCGTATGAGCGGTGGCTGCGGGGGGCGAGCGGCATGGCGCGGCCCCGGTACATTCGCCGCGTGCCGCCGTAGCGCGGTCGCGACAACGCTTGGCGAAAGGAAGAACAGGTCCCCTGCGCATCGGCCGCGATGGCGTGCTCACCTACCTCACCGAAGGGCTGGCGCTGCTGGGCATGGTGCTCTCCTTCCGCCTGGCGGCCGACCATGGCAAGGAGAACCTCGACCTGTATGTGATCGCGCGGCGCACCGTGGCCTTCCTCTTCCCGGTGGTGCTCATGGGCGCCATGGTGGGCCTCACGCGGTTCGTTTCCATGAGCGGCTCGGCCGATGCGGCCCGGCGCTACCTCTTCGGCGCGCTTTCGTGGGTGTTCCCCTTGGGTGCGCTCTTCGCCGCTTTCGGCTGGCTCTTCGCGCGTCCGCTGGCCTGGATGCTCTTCGACGACCCGGCCGATGCGCCGCTGGTGCCGCCCATCGCGCTCATGGTGGTGGGCATCGCCCTGCACGGCGTGGCCTATGGATTCCTGCGCGGGCGGGGCGCCATCGTCATCGCCAACGCCCTGCAGCTCATGGTGCTGGCCGTGGGCCCCTGCATCGCGTTCGTATCCTTCCAGGGCATGGAGCGCGCCCTGTGGTTCACGGCCGCGGCCTGGGTGCTCGCGCCCGTGCTGTCCATCCTGCCCGATTTGCTCAAGGGCGCCAATGGCCCCATCGATCGCCCGCGCGCGGAACTGCTCCGTTACGGCCTTCCGCGCGTGCCGGGCGATATCGCCCTGGGAGCCCTGCTCACCGTGCCCGGCTATGTGGCGCTGCGCACCCACGGGCTCGGCCTCAGCGGCGAGGTGGGCTTCGGCGCCACTTTGCTGAACATCGCGGCGGCGGTGTTCTCGCCCGTGGCGCTGCTCATGCTGCCCTCGGCCTCGGCCCAGCTGGCCCGGGGCCAGCACGGCGCGCTGGCCGATGCGGTGAGCAGGGCATCGCGTTTGATCCTACTCGCGGCCCTGCTGCTCATGGTCGGCTTCGAGCTGCTGGCCGGTCCCGTGCTGCGCGTGTACCTGGGCGAAGCGGGCGATGCCTACCTCGCCATGTCGCGCATCATCTTCCTTGGCGCGCTCCCCTTCGCCTACTTCAATGGCATGCGCAGCCTGCTCGATGCCTATTTCCGCACGCCGCGCAATGGCATCAACCTCCTGCGCTCCTTCGGCATCCTGCTCTTGGGCAGCGCCTTTCACCTGCTGGTGCCCACCCCGTGGTACACCATGGGTGTGGTGCTCGTGGCGGCCATGTGCTACCTGGGCTTTGCCACCTGGCGCGATGCGGCCTTCGTTCGCGAGGAGCTGCGCCGGCTGCATGTGCAGGGTCGCGATGGATTGCGCGTGGTGGTGGTGGTGCCGGAAGGCGAGGAAGGGGAGGTGTACCGCGCAGAGCGCGACGAGGCACGCCTGCTGCAGAGCATGGGTGTGAGCGTGGCCACCTTCCACCTGGTCAGCCGCACCTCGTTCTGGAAGCTTTGGCGCGACCGGCGCAGGCTCAAGCGCCTGATCCGCGCCGAGCGTCCCGATGTGGTGCTGGTGCAATTCGGCTCGGTGGCGGGGCTCTTCACGGTGCTCGCCAGCGCGCAGCCGGTGGTGGTGGCCTTCGTGGGCGACGACCTGGATCGGAGCGGCGTGCCCGGCGTTGCGCGCCCGTGGCTGGGCGGGCTCTTCTCCCAGCTCGCCGCATTCTTCGCGGCCGGCATCCTCTGCCGCGATGGCCGCATCCGCGAGCTGCTCTGGTGGCGGGCTTCGGAGGCGGTGGTGGTGGGCACGGGCACCGGATCGCGCGAATCGGCCCGCGCCGTGCTCCAGCACCTGCGCGCCGTTGCCCTGCATCAACCTGCCGAATCATGAGGCTGCTGATGGTGGCCGCCGCCTCGTCGGTGCATGCGATGCGCTGGGCGAATGCCTTCGCCGCGCGCGGCCACGAGGTTCATCTCGCCACGCAGCACGATCCGGTGCCCGGTTTCGATGCGCGCGTGACGGTCCATCGCTTCCCGCACCGCAGGGGGCTCGGGTACCTCCTGAACCGCGCCGCGCTGGCCCGCTTGGTCCGCCGCCTGGCGCCCGATGCCATCA
>CAZJTB010000419.1:0-2713 GCA_964548485.1 uncultured Chryseobacterium sp.
GGATGAGGTGGTGCTGCCGGTGCGCGTCTTCAAGTACCTGGGCATCCAGCGCCTCTTCGTGAGCAACGCCTGCGGCGGGGTGAATCCGGCCTTCAACGTGGGCGACCTCATGATCCTCAACGATCACATCTGCCTCTTCCCCAATCCGCTCATCGGCCCCAACATCGACGAGCTGGGCCCGCGCTTCCCGGACATGAGCGAGCCCTACGACCATACGCTGATCGCGACCGCCAAGGCCATCGCCGCGAAGGCCTCGATCCCCGTGCAGGAAGGCTGCTACGTGGGCTTGACCGGCCCCACATTGGAGACGCCCGCCGAGTACCATTACGTGCGCGTGATCGGCGGCGATGCCGTGGGCATGAGCACCGTGCCCGAAGTGATCGCCGCGCGCCAGATGGGCATCCCCTGCTTCGCCATGAGCGTGATCACCGACATGGGCGTGAAGGGCCGCATCGAGAAGACCACGCACGAGATGGTGCAGCGCGTGGCCGAGAAGGCCGAGCCCAAGCTCACGCACATCATGAAGGAATTGATTGCCAGCTGCTGAGATGAGCACGAAGAAGGAAGCCGTGACCGGTACCGGCGCGCCCCACTGGAGCGAGAAGTACGAGCTGGTGGTGGGCCTGGAGGTGCACGCGCAGCTGATCACCAACAGCAAGGCTTACAGCAGCGACCCCAACGCCTATGGCGACCACCCGAACACCAACGTGAGCGCGCTGACGCTGGGCCACCCCGGCACCCTGCCCGTGGCCAACAAAAAGGTGGTGGAACTGGCCGTGCGCATGGGCCTGGCCACGGATTGCACCATCGCGCCGTGGATGCACTACGCCCGCAAGAACTACTTCTACCCCGACCTGCCCAAGGGCTACCAGATCACGCAGGACCATACGCCCATCTGCACCCAGGGGCATGTGAACATCCCCGTTGAAGGCGGTGACAAGCGCATCGGCATCACGCGCATCCACATGGAGGAGGATGCCGGCAAGAGCATCCACGACGTGGACCCCTTCAACACCCTGGTGGACCTGAACCGCGCCGGTGTGCCGCTGATCGAGATCGTGAGCGAGCCCGACATCCGCAGCGGGCAGGAGGCCTACGACTACCTGGTGGAGATCCGCCGCCTGGTGCGCTACCTCGACATCTGCGATGGCAACATGGAAGAAGGCAGCCTGCGCTGCGATGCCAACATCAGTCTCCGTCTCCGCGGCGCGAAGGAATTCGGGACGCGCTGCGAGGTGAAGAACATGAACAGCTTCCGGAATGTGATGCGCGCCATCGAATACGAGGCGCAGCGCCAGAGCGAGTTGCTGGATGCGGGTGGCGTGATCCACATGGAGACACGCACCTTCGACGCTGCGAAGGGCAGCACCGTCGGCATGCGCAGCAAGGAGCTGGCGCACGATTACCGCTACTTCCCCGAGCCCGACCTGCAGCCCATCACCGTGAGCGAGGCCATGAAAGAGGCCATCCGCAAAGAGATGCCGCCCCTGCCGCGCGAGCTGCGCGCCAAGTACACGCAGCAGCTCGGCCTTAGCGATTACGACGCGGGCATCCTGACCGACGACAAGGGCACCGCGCTCTATTACGAAGCAGTGATCGCGAAGACGAGCAACTACAAGGGTGCCGCCAACTGGGTGATGGGCGATGTGCGCAGCTGGGTGAACGAGCGCGGCCTCGACATCGGCCAGTTCCCCATCAGCGCCGAGCGGCTTGCCGGGCTCATCGACCTCGTGGACAGCGGCAAGGTGAGCCATACCATCGCCAGCCAGAAGCTCTTCCCCCTGATGCTGGAGGATGCGGTCAGCACCGCCGAGGAGCTGGCCGTGAAGCACGACCTGGTGCAGGACACAAAGGCCGATGTGATCGAGGGCCTGATGCGCGAGGTGATGGCCAAGTATCCCGACAAGGTGGCCGCCTACCGCGGCGGACAGAAAGGCTTGCTCGGCCTCTTCATGGGCGAGGTGATGAAGGGCACCAAAGGCAAGGCCGACCCCAAGCGCGCCAACGAGGTGGTGCGCCAACTACTTGAACAGGAATAAGCAAGAACATGCTCCGGAAAGCCCTTCTCCCAGCAATCGCCGTGTCGCTCCTCGCCTGCCATGGCGGCCCAGGCACGCGCACCATCAGCCTCGCCATCGACGGCGCCGGCAACCAGATGGCCTACTTCGACAAGTTCATGAACGGCCGTCCGTACCACGTGGATTCGGTGAAGCTGAACGGCGATGGCAAGGGAACGATGAAGGTGCCCTACCTGCCGCTCGACTTCTACCGCATCGCGGTGGGCAACGAGCAGCTGGTGGTGGTGCTCGACAGCGCGGAGAGCCTCACGGTGGAAGCGCAGGGCGGATTCCTTTCCACGCCGAAGCGCGTGGAAGGCTCGGCGCACACCGGAGTGCTGCGCCAATTCCAGGAGGAAGTGCAAGGCTTCGAGGCGAAGACGGCGGGGCTGCGTGCAGCGTTGACCAGCGATCCGGGGAACCATGCGAACCTCGATGAGCTGAACGCCACCAACACGGCGCACTACGAGCGCTGCAAGCAATTGGCCCGTGAGCACAAGGCATCGCCGGTGGCCATCAGCGTGCTGGCCCGGTTGCGGACCGAGGGCGAGCGCGTCGCTGCCGTCCTCGCCAGCCAGTGGATGGACGAGATGGAAGGATCGGACCTGCTGGCCAGCGGCCGGGCGCTCCATCCCCGCGCCAAGCGGGCCCTGCTC
>CAZJTB010000419.1:2723-2974 GCA_964548485.1 uncultured Chryseobacterium sp.
CGCGATGCCCTGCGCAAGTCGGCGCCCCAGAGCGGCTTCTTCCAGAGCTTCCGCGACCAGGTGGATCGCTTCGAGCAGGAGCAGATCATGCTGAAGGCGCAGGAGGAGGAGATGCAGCGCCTGGCCAACCTGCTGCCCATCGGGTCCGTGGCGCCCGAGATCGCGCAGCCCACGCCCGATGGCGGGACCCTGGCCCTGAGCCAGCTGCGCGGCAAGGTGGTGCTCATCGACTTCTGGGCCAGCTGGTGCCG
>CAZJTB010000420.1:0-2958 GCA_964548485.1 uncultured Chryseobacterium sp.
GTTGTCGTGCGGGCGGATGAGGTTGATGCCGCCATCGACGTTGCGGTAGGCCTTGAGCCCCTCGAAAATGGTCTGCGCGTAATGGAGCACCAGGGAGGCGGGGCTCATGCTGAGGTTGGCGAAGGGCACGATGCGCTGCCGCTGCCAGGCCCCATCAGCGTAATCCATCACGAACATGTGGTCGCTGAAGACCCGGCCGAACTTCACGTTCTCCAGGTCCGTCTGCGGGAGCCGCGAGGCCTTGGTGCGCTCGAGGGCTATCTTTTGGCCGGTGGTGATCATGCGCGTGACGGATTCGATGGGTACGGGTTCAAATGTAGAAGGCACCTTCGCGCCAACGGCGCAATGTAGGCCCAACGGGCAACGCCCTCGTTAAGAGATGTCACAGCCAGCCGCTGCCCGTTCTCCCCTGGAGGTGCTCCAGCGCCATTGGGGCCATGCGGCCTTCAGGCCCGGGCAGGAGGAGGTCATCGGCTGCGCGCTGCGCGGCGAGGATGCGCTGGCCCTGCTGCCCACCGGCGGCGGCAAGAGCCTGTGCTACCAGGTGCCCGCGCTGTGCACGGGCCGCCTGTGCATCGTGATCTCGCCCTTGATCGCGCTCATGAAGGATCAGGTGGCGGGGCTGCGCGCGCGCGGCATACCCGCCAGGGCCATCACGGCAGGGATGAAGCGCGCCGAGGTGGAGAACACCCTGGAGGCCGCCGCGCTGGGCAAGCTGGCCTTCCTGTACGTATCGCCCGAGCGGCTCGGCACCGACCTGTTCCAGGGCCACCTTCCGCGCATGCCGCTCGGCCTCATCGCTGTGGATGAGGCGCACTGCATCTCGCAATGGGGCTACGACTTCCGCCCGGCCTACCTGCGCATCGCCGAGCTGCGCCAGCGCGTGCCCAATGTGCCGGTGCTCGCGCTCACGGCTTCGGCCACGCCGGCGGTGGCCAGCGACATCATGGCGAAGCTGGCCTTCCGGAAGCCGCGGCTGATCCGGGGCTCCTTCGCACGACCCGAGCTCGTGCTGTGGGTGAGCCGAGGCGAGGACCGCACGGGCCGCATGCTCCGCATCCTGCGCGAGCTGCCCGGCAGCGCGATAGTTTACGCGCGCGAGCGCAAGGCCACCGCGCGCATCGCGCAGCTGCTCACCCAGCAGGGCATCAGTGCCGCGGCGTACCACGCCGGATTGCCGGCCGAGGAGCGCGACGCCATCCAGCGCGCATGGACCGAAGGCACTACGCGCGTGGTGGCCGCCACCAACGCCTTCGGCATGGGCATCGACAAAGCCGATGTCCGCAGCGTGATCCACCTGGAGCCCCCGGCCGATCTGGAGAGCTACTATCAGGAGGCCGGCCGCGGGGGGCGCGATGGGCGAACCGCGTACGCCTTCCTGCTCACCGGTCCGGGCGATCGCGAGCGCGCCGAGGAGCGCCTCCGTCTCGGATTCCCGTCGCTCGATACCGTGAGGCGCGTGTACCAATCGCTCGCCGACCTGCATGGCATCGCGCTCGGCTCCGGGCTCCTTGAGGGCTATGCCATCGACATCGCCGCGCTGGCCCAACGCACGGGCCTGCGCGCCCCGGTGGTGGCCAACGCCCTGAAAGTGCTCGAGCTGTCCGGCCATATCGCGCTCAGCGATGGCGCGCACAGCCCCTCGCACGTGCTCTTCACCACCGACCCCGCCAACGTCTATCGCGCCCGCCTGGGCGATGCCCGGCATGGCCCGCTACTCGAAGCGCTCCTGCGCATGCACGGCGGGCTCTTCGAGGAGTCCGTAGCCATCGATGAAGCGCGGCTGGCGCGCCACATCAGCACGGACCTCGCGCAGATCACGAAGATGCTCCAAGGGTTGGAGCGCATGGGCATCCTCTCCTACCAGCCGCGCAGCGATGCGCCCACGGCCACCTTCCTCATCCCTCGCGCCGACGCCGACCGCCTCCAGATCGACCCGGCTGCCCTGCGCGACCGCCAGCAGCGCGCGCACGACCGCCTCAAGGCCATGCTTCACTACGTCGAGGACATGCGCACCTGCCGCATGCGCCTGCTGCTGGATTATTTCGGGGAACCATTGGCCGCCGATTGCGGGCGGTGCGATACGTGCGCGCGCAGGCCGCAGCCGAAGTCCGGGGCAGAAGCCCACAGCGCCGCCGAGCCCCTGGCCGCCTACGAGCGCGACATCGAGAAGGAGCGCATGCTGCGCGATGAGTATGGCGATGCCCAGCCATGAGACGGACGCTGCCCCGCTCCTTCTACCTGCGCGGCGACGTGGTCGGCATCGCGCGCGAGCTGCTGGGCAAGGTGCTCGTCACCGAATTCGACGGCGGCCAGACCAGCGGCATCATCACCGAGACCGAGGCCTACGCGGGTGTGGCCGACCGGGCCTCGCATGCATATGGCGGAAGGCGCACCGCGCGCACCGAAGCGATGTACAGCATCGGCGGCACCAGCTACGTGTACCTGTGCTACGGCCTGCACCACCTCTTCAACGTGGTCACGCACCAGCGCGATGTACCGCATGCCGTGCTCGTCAGGGCCGTGATTCCCCATGAAGGCTTGGAGTTGATGCAGGCGCGGCGAGCGGGCCGTCCGGTGCGCACCCACGGTCCGGCGCTGGTGAGCGAGGCGCTCGGCATCCGTACCGCGCACACCGGGCTCGATCTGATCGATGGCCCCATCCGCATCGAGGACCACGGCCTTTCGCGGAAGGCCGGGGCCATCATCGCAGGGCCGCGCATCGGCGTTGATTACGCCGGTGAGGACGCGATGCTGCCCTACCGCTTCCGCATCGCACCTTCGCGCCCCATGCCATGGGAATGAGCCCGAGCATCGTCTTCATGGGCACACCGGAATTCGCCGTGGCCAGCCTCGATGCCCTGCTGCGCGCGGGCATCCGCGTGGCGGCCGTGATCACCGCGCCCGATCGGCCCGCCGGCCGCGGACGCCAGCTGCGCATGAGCGCGGTGAAGGAAT
>CAZJTB010000421.1:0-2950 GCA_964548485.1 uncultured Chryseobacterium sp.
ATTCGCAATGACCCACCTGAACAATGTTTCATCGTGCTTCTCGCCCAACGCTTTTTTCAATTGGGACTTCCGCACTCCCACACTGACCGCGAACTGATTGAGGACCGTATCGTACTCCCAGTTATCCGGTTCATCGTCCGGATTCAAGATCACTTGGTTGTACCTGTCATCATAGCCTTTCTCTCGTTGCGCCCGCTCCGGCTTCCAGTCTCCCTTGGGTGCGGAATAGATCAGTACGTTCTCACTCAGATTGATGGGGCCTGGGTTAATGACCTTGGCACCGGTCAAAGACCCCCGCTTGATGGTAATGTTGGCCCTGCGGTTCTGGGCGCCAAGAACACCGTCGGCAAGCATCACAGCCTTGTCCAGTTCCTTCAAATCTATGCTCATCGAGAAGGTGCCTCCTTCTTGCATGAAGGTCACGCTTCGGTTGAAGCGATCTTCGATCAACGAAAGCCAACTGCTTTCTTGGTAACCGTCCCTGTAGAGAAAGTCATCACTCCCTGTGTTGTACGGTGGATCGATGTAGATCGAACGCACTTGGTCTCTGTATCGTGTTGCGAGTAGCTCCATTGCTTGGAAGTTCTCGCTATGCACCAACAGCCCGTTGCAGTGCGCGTCCAGGTCATCCAGCGCAGCCAGTAGCTGGGTCTTCTCCACTTCGGTGAGGAAGGCGGTATCCAGCACCAGGTAGGGGTTGGCCTTCAGGAAGTCTACGGTAAGGGGCTTCTTGGCCTCGTAGCCAGGCAGGTCCTGGATGTGGAAGCGCCTCTCCCATTCGGCCTTCTGGGCGGCGGTGGCGGCAATGGCGGGGTAGAGCGCCTCGGGCACGCGGTCCAAGGTGATGCACCAGTTGGTCTCCACCACGAACTTCTTCTTCAGCCAAAGGCGCTTCTGGAAGTTCTCCAGCTGGGCCAGGAAGTCGATGAGCTTGTGGGCGATGCGGCGGATCACCTTCAGCTTGGCCAGGTAGTGCTCCACGCGGGGGGCCTCGGCGCCCTCCAGGTCGTCCAGGCGCATCACCTCGTTCTTCAGGTAGAAGTCCAGCTCGCGCCGCAGGAAGCCGCCCAGGTCCTTGTGGATGAAGTAGTCCTTGCTGTTGGTGGCCGTGTACTTCTCGATGTACTTGCCCAGTAGGCTGCGGTCGGTCTGCTTGCCCGTGGGGGCCTTGCTGCTCAAGAGCGCCACATAAGGCTCGGCACGCTTATCCGCTTTCGCCAAGGCCTTCAGGCTATTCAGCAGCGCGGCCTCGTTCAGGGCGTTGCGCTGCTGGCGCCACGGTCCTTCATGTGCCTTGGAAGGCTTCTCCTGATCAGGCCTGAAGGTGAAGCGGCACAGCAGTTCCCCGCTCTCGGTGAAGGTGAGCGGCTCGGTGGTATCCACAATGAAGTAGCGCTTGTCGCTCTCCTTCACGTTGTTGTGCTCGCCCTCGGCCGCTTCCACGATGCGGAAGTGGACCCGCAGCGGTTCGCCTTGCAACAGGTCATCGCCCAGCTCCAGTGCGCTCTGGTCCTTGTTCTTCTTGGCCTCCTCGCGCGCCTGCCGGGCGGCCTCGCGCGCATCGAAGGTGTAGTTGTCGAAGTGCTCGCTGGTCTTGATGTAGTACTGGTCGCGGTTGGCCCAGTGCAGCATCACTTCCTGCCCATCGTAGGGCACGGCGTAGGGGGCGGCCTTGCCGGCGGTTTCGCGGGTGAGGTAGCGGCGGCTCACGAAATCGCCGTCCTCGTAGTAGCGCTCAAAGAAGCGGTAGAGGTGGTCGTACACCTCGGCCTCGGCCTTGGTGGTGTCCAGCGCGTTCTCGTACGCCGCCTTGGCGTCCTGCACGGCCTCCACCTTCTCCGGGTCGGGCGCACCGAACTTGCGGGCCTGGGCCACGGCATCCTCATAGGCCTGCTTCAGCTCGGCCTGCCTGCCGCTGTTGCCATCGGCAAAGGCCTGTTGCACTTCGGTGAGCAGGTCGTACTCCAGAAAGCGTTGCACCTGCTCCGCCTTGGCGTGCATGATGCGGTAGAAACCGAAGTCGAGCTCGGGCTGGTCCAGTTGGAACAGCTCCTGGAGCTTCTCGATGAGCTTGGCGCTCAGTTGGGGGGCGGTGGGCATGGGGGCGATCAGAAGATCAGAAGATCAGATGATCAGAAGATCAGATGATCGGACTACTTGGGTGGATACTTCTGGATGGTGAGGTAGGTGCCTTGGAGATGGTCGAAGTCCCCATCCATGGTGATCAGCTCGGGTTGGGCGGTCTTGGCGGTGGCGGCTATCCACAGGTCGTTCTTGCCCATCTTCCTGCTGCCGTTGGGCAGGGGCTTGTGCTGCAAGGCATTTCGGCTGAAGGCGTCCAGTGTGCAATAGTCGGCGATGAGCTGCTCGTCGGCATGGGCGATGTCCACCACGTAGAGCGTTTCCAGCAGGCCGGATAGCTTCCTCTGTTTGGCGTGACCCCACTGGTTGATCTGGGCAATGGAGAAGAGCTCGCCACAGCTCACCACGGACACGATAAGCATGGCGTCATCCTCCAGCAAGCGGTGTTCAGCGGCGATGCGCTGCCAGATGGGGGCGTTGCGCAGGTAGGCGCCCACCACGCCCGTATCGAGCACATAGCGCCTCATTCATCCAGCATTCTCAGAATGGTCTCCAGGTCCTCATCGCCGGGCCATTTGCCGGCGATGCTGCGCGCGGGCTTTCCGGCCTTCTTCAGCAATTGGCGCTGCAGCTGCTGTTCCACCGTTTCGCTCACGGTGCTGCGGCTGAAGTAGGAGTCGCCGGCCGTGGGCTCGAAGAGCTGTTGCACCTCCACCACGCGCTTGCCATCGGCACGTACGTGCTGCATGCCCTTCACGGTCACCTCCCGGCCAAAGAACTGCTGGGCATCCTCCATGGTGAGATCCTTCCCCAGGAAGCCCTCGATGGCCTTGCCCTTTTCGGGGCGGATCTCGATGAGGGCCTTGCT
>CAZJTB010000422.1:0-2938 GCA_964548485.1 uncultured Chryseobacterium sp.
GCGCGATGAAGAGCTCATCGGCATGGGCATCGTGCACGGCGAAGGCGAACATGCCGTGGAGGCGATGCAGGCATTCGGCTCCCCAACGCGCGTAAGCCTGCAGCAGCACCTCGGTATCCGTGGCCGTGCACCAGGTTATGTCGGTGAGCTGATCGCGCAACTCCCGGTAGTTGTAGATCTCGCCGTTGAAGGCGATGGTGTAACGGCCATCGGCGGTGGTGAAGGGCTGATTGCCGGCCGCCGAGAGGTCGATGATGCTCAGGCGCCGATGACCCAGCACCGTATTGCCCACTCGGGCCAGTCCTTCCGCATCGGGGCCGCGGTGCGCCAGGGCGTCGGTCATGCGCCGCACCAGGGCGATGGGCTCATGGAGGCCCTCCAAGCCATGGATTCCGGCGATGCCGCACATCAGTTCGCGGTGGCGTGCGCCAGGATGCGCTCGAGCCCGGCGCGCAGGGGCAGCAGCTCACGTCCGAGCAGGCCGCGCATGCGGGTGATGTCGGGCATGCGCCGGGTCATGTCGCCTTCCTCCAAGGGCGGCAGGTGGATCAGGCGCGAGGAGCTGCCGGTGATTTCGATGATGAGCCGTGCGAGGTCCTTGATGCTGATCTCCGCATCGCTGCCGATGTTCACCACATCGTTGATCACCTGGTCGCCGGTGAAAGCCGCCAGGCAGGCATCGATGTTGTCGTCGATGAAGCAGAAGGTGCGTGTCTGCGAGCCGTCCCCGTAGATGGTGATGTCCTCGTTCGCCTTGGCGGCACGGATGAACTTGCTCACCACGAAGTCGCGGCTCTGCTTGGGACCATAGGTGTTGAAGAAGCGGAACACGGTGTAGTCCAGGCCGTACTCCTTCTGGTAGCTGCGCAGGAAGGCCTCACCGATGTTCTTCACGATGGCATAGGGCAGCTTGCTGTTCAGCGGCGTGGTGCGCTCGTTCTGGGGGATCTCCACCGGCTCGCCATACACCTCGCTGCTGCTGCTGTAAAGCACGCGCCTCACACCGGTGTTCTTCGACAGCTCTAGGATGTTGCGGATGCCATCGATGTCGCGCAGCACCAGAACGGGATTCTCGATGGTGCGCTTCACCCCCACCACCGCCGCGTAGTGGAAGACGAAATCGAAGCGCCCGGCGAAGAATACCGCGCTGATGTCCTCATAGCGGTTCACATCGCATTTGATGAAGCGCATGTTGCCGGGGAGCTGCGCGGGCAGCTTGCGGCGGTCGCCGGTGAGCAGGTTATCCACCACCGTGACCTGGTTGCTGGGGTCGGCGGCAAGCCGGATGGCCACATCGCTGGCGATGAAGCCCGCGCCGCCGGTGACAAGGATTCGTGACATGGTGCGTTGGCGGTGAAAGTAACCTTAGCTGCGCCACCAGAGCCTGCGCAGCATGAAGACGAGCACGAGCGCGAAGGCGGCCCCCCACCAGAATTCGGCCCGGAGCAGCGCCTGCTTCACCCGGTAGGGCAGCAGGCGCCAATTGACGGGCGGCTTGCGCCCCACGCGCGCGCGCCACCAGTCCGCATCATGCGCCTCGGGAGCGAGCAGCGGCTGGCCCGTGAGGCTCAGTGCGCTCCACAGCACGCCGTCGCGATCCACATCCGCGACCAGCAGGGCATCGCGCGGCTCATCGCGGATGGCGCATTGGATGTAGGTGATGCCGGGCGCGTGCTTCTGGAAGAAGATGCTGCTCGGCGCCTGCCCCCCCAGGCTGCCGCTGATCCAGTGCACCTGGCTACGCGTTGCGATCCGCTCCAGGATGGGATAGACCTCCTTCCGGAAGTTATTGCCGATCAGAGAGCGCGTGTTGTCCTTGAAGAGCATGGCATAGCCTGGGTCGTCATCGGCCCAGACCGGCCTATGGGTGACGATGAAGAGGTTGCGCATGCCGATCGCATCGGCCAGGGCTTCCAGGCGACCGAGCTGATCGCCTCTGATCGACCCGTCGTCGAGCTCGGTGTTCAAAAGGAGGAAGCGGTCGTAGAAGATGGTATCGCTGTTGCGGCCGGGATCGAAGGGCATGTCGAACTCGATGGGATCCCAAGTCGCATCCCGGCCCAAATCATGGTTCCCCGGCGCGTTGAAGAAGGGCACCCTCAGCTTGCTGAACAGGGTCCTCGCATAGCGCGCGCTGTCCTTGGCGGCATCCATGTACAGGTCGCCGGTGCTGAGGAAAAGCTGCGCTCCCAGGACATTGATGGTATCGAGACCAGCCAGCAGCGTTGCAGCCGGGTAGCCACTCCGGTTGGTGCTCTCGCCGTGGAAGTGGCCTCCGATGATCATCCGATAGCGGCCTGTGCCATCAGCAGGGCCCACCTCCAGCCCATTGTAGGGTGAGCGCTGGGCAATCGCCAAGGAGCACATACCGATCAGGGCCATACCGCACAGCATGCGGAAGAACCATGCCCGCGGCTTATGCCGATCAGTCCGCATCGTTGCTGCCGTTGCTCGCTTTCTTCCTGCCTGGCTTCTTCACGTCAGGCGTACCCATCGTCTGCCCATCGCGGCGCACCTCATTGCCCTGCCCGGGATCCAGTTCCATGGATCCGGCTGCAATGGATACAGCCTGCAGATCGACCCGGTTCGGACCGCTGATGCGCTCCAGGGATTTCACCTCAATGCCCGTGGTTGCGGCTTCGACGCGGCCCCCGCGCATGCTCAGGGCCGAGCCCTCGCGCACCTCAATGCCGATAGCGCTAGAGACCGCTTTGGCGCCCTCCAAGACGGCCTCAGCCTGCGCGCCGAGCTTTAGCGCCGCGCCTTTCCGCGATTGCAGCAGGCCATTCTTCCAATCCACGCTCCCGCCGCGCGCCACCAGCGCATCATCCTGCGCGCCGCGCACCTCGCTGGCGCGCGCCCGCGCCTGCGCGGCGATGAGGGTAAGGCCATCCTTGCCGCCGGCCAGCACGCAATCGATCAGCTCGATGCTGGAGCG
>CAZJTB010000423.1:0-257 GCA_964548485.1 uncultured Chryseobacterium sp.
GTTTCGCTGAACGCGAACACCGGAACCGGGCTCACCTATCAATGGCGACGGAACGGCACGGCCATCAGCGGTGCCACGGCTGCAAGCCATGCGGCGGCCGCAGCAGGCACCTATACGGTGGTGGTCAGCAACGCGGGATGCGCATCCACTTCCACCGGCACCTTGGTAAGCGCGCTCTCGCCGCCTGTTGTAACGTGCTCTTCGAGCCCCTCCACCTTAACGGTATCGGCCGCTGTTTCCGGTGGAACGGCACCCTA
>CAZJTB010000423.1:318-2935 GCA_964548485.1 uncultured Chryseobacterium sp.
CGCCACGATAACCGGTGCCAATGGCTGCGCCGCGACCTGCTCCACCACCATCACCCTAGCTACCGCGTGCACCACCCCGCGCACGGTCACCCAGGGTGTCTGGGGCCAGGCGCCCACCGCATCGAACATGGCAGCCTACCTGGCCGCCAACTGGAACACCGCCTTCCCCGCGCCGAATTACCTCACGCTGGGCTGCGGCAGCAGGATCATTCGCTTCACTACCGCCAACGCCGTGGATGCCACGCTGCCCTCAACCGGAACAGCCGCCCTCTTCCCGACGGGCACCTCGGTGAATCCCGGAGCCTCCATCTCCAACACGTTGCTGGGCCACCTCGCCGCGCTGAAGATCACGGTACGAATGGATGAGATCGATCCGGCCTTCAGCGCGTCGGGCACCTTGCTCAAGGATATGGTGATCGCTTCCGGAACCTTCGGCGGCTGGACCGTGCAGCAGCTGATCAACCATGCCGATCAATCGGGTGGCGGTTGCGTGGCACAGCATGCGCTCACCGTCATCGCCTCTGCGTTGGCCAACATCAACAATGGGTACAGCAACGGTGGAGCAGGCAACGGATACCTCGTGTGCCCCACCAGTTTCGGTTTGGGACTTCAGCCCATGGGCGATGCCGACCTATCCGTGGTGGACGATGCGCAGCCTTCACTCTTCCCGAACCCGACCCATGGGAGCGCCACCATCCTCATCCCCGCCATCGACAGCCAGGCCCGCGTTGAAGTGGAACTGCTCTCCATCGCAGGCGCGCGCATGGCCACCCTGTTCAACGGCCGCATGGAGGCAGGCATCCCGCTCCAGGTGAACTGGCAGTCCGAAGCACTTCCGCAGGGCGCTTATCTGTGCAGGGTGATGGTCGGCGACCGCATCCATCACCTGCGCGTGATCGTTGAGTAGCGCGCCATCGCTGGTAGCGAACGGCGGAGGTCGATGGCCTCCGCCGTTCGCTTGAATGCTTGGATGTCTGGCGCAACTCGGCGCGCGTACGGCGCTGCGAGCGCGCTGCGCGAGGATTCGCAATGGCATGAAAAGCAAAGGGGCCCGGCGAACCGGACCCCTTCGTGCGTCGGTGAACCGACACTACTTCTTCTTCTTCGCTGCTTTCTTGGTGGCCTTCTTGGCACCTTTCTTAGCAGCTTTCTTCGTCGCTTTCTTGGCAGCTTTCTTAGCCATGGTGAAATGGGTTTGATGCCAAACCTAGCATCGTTTGACCTTGTGTACGCATAGTGTGATGAGAATGTTGCTCACCATGCCTTGTTGAAATCGTTGAAGCGATCATCACGTGATGCGCGCGATGATGATCGCTGATGATGGATGCGAAGCAAGCGCATGATGTTGCATCGCGATGAGCAATCGCGCGCGGTGATCATCGCATCACGATGCCTTCTCTTGAAAGCCGCGCCAGGCGCAGCGCGTTGGAGATGCTCAGCATATGCGTGCTGGTGCCATCGGTGCGCGAGCCGGAGAGATTGATGCTGTACGCGTAGGCCATCTTCATCTTGAAGATGCCGATGCCGATCTCGGGCCTGATCACCGTGCACCCGACTGCTCCTTCCTGGTACCGGATAGCCTGAAGACCCATCGCGAAGCCCGCCGTCATGTAGCCGCCCACCATCCAACCGATGAGCGAAGGGCGATCGGCGCGCAGCTCCGCGCCGGCATGATAGGCCACCCCGAAGGGATGATGCACCACACCATAGATGTTCCTGCCGAGGCCGAGCTCCACGAAACCGAATCGTCCTTGGTGATAGGCTGTGTGCAGCGTGAGCTCATCGCGCCGCCAATCATGTGGGCGTCGTGCGAGCGAATCCACGTATTGGCCCATGCACGACAGGGAGCACAGAGCAGAGAATATGAGCGCTGCGCGCATCGTCGGTCAAGGTAGGGGGGCGATGATCCACCGCTCTATCTTCGGCCTTCAAGCCCTTCGTCATGAATCAGCCACAGGCCAAGACCGGCAACGCGCCGACTCCGGTTGCTCGCTCTCAATCCGCTCCAGCTTCATCGAACAAAGGAGCCGTTGAGGTCGATGTCGCCTTCATAGATGGCGTGGCCTACCCGATCAACAAGGGCGAGACCATGCTCGCCTTCCTGAAGCGGCACATCGGACCGAACCCCGTTCCCACCCTCTGCGACGCACCCAACCTGGAGCCTTTCGGCAGCTGCCGCGTGTGCTCGGTGGAGGTGAGCATGGAGGACCCCAGCACCGGATCCGCACCGAGCCGCGTGATGGCGAGCTGCCACACCCCCGTGGGGAAAGGCATGTGGCTCACCGTGAACAGCCCGCGCATGGAGCGGCTGCGCAAGAACATCATCGAACTGGTGCTCACCGACTACGACACCGAGCGGCTGAAGACCGAGGACCACGGGAAGAACGAGCTGTACAACGTGGTGCAGCAGATCGGCTTCCCCGGGTCAGGCCCGGGGCAGGCTCTCCAGGTGCGCTACCCCAAGGGGAAGAACCACCTGGACACCCCTGTTGACCGATCGCACCCTTATATGGTATCGGACCTCAGCGCGTGCATCAGCTGCTACCGGTGCGTGCGCGCGTGCGATGAAGTGCAGGGCGAGTTCGTGCTCACCATGGCCGGTCGCGGCTTCGACAAC
>CAZJTB010000424.1:0-2929 GCA_964548485.1 uncultured Chryseobacterium sp.
GGGATTGTACAGCACCGCGTTCCCCGGAATGGTGTTGTGGCCACTGCCCGGGCCGGTATTGCCGGGTTGCACCGTGCCGTAGTAGGTGGGCCCGATCACATAGGGGTAGGCCGGCGCGAGCTGCGCGTTCAGGGTGACGAAGTAGGCATAGGTGCCGAGGGGATACTCCGGCGTGACGCAGAAGCGGCCAGTGTGCACGTCGAGGTCGCCGCTGCCAGCCACGAACGCGTAATCCTCGATATAAGCGCCAAGCGCGAACTGGCCGGTGATGGCAGGGCCGTACTGGCTGGCATTGAGCACGGTGCCATCGGGCAGCGTGGTGCGCGCGGTGATGTTGCGGAGCTGATAGCTGCTGCGCATGCGCGCGATGCCACCGGTGCCATCGGGATTCGCGTAGCCGTAGGCTCCTTAGATGGGGAAGCCATCGAAGGCGTAGCCGATGAGATCGCTATGCTGCGTGTCGTCCAGGTGGTCGTACAGGCGGTTGGGCGATACGTGATGGTGGTACTCGCCATTGGGCGCCGGGTGCCCCAGGCAGGCGTCGAAGCTGCTCCCCTCCCACACCAGCGCATCGCGGTTCCAGATGCCCTGGTTGTTGTAGCTCATGCCATCCTTGGCGTTGAAGATGCTGACGCCATTGCGCCACACGCCGATGTGGCCCAGCGCCGTGGCCACGGCATTGCCGGTGTTCTGCACCGGAGACCGCGTGATCTTGAAGCAGAAGTTCTGGTTCGCGGGCGTGTTGGGGTTCCCGGCCCATGGCCCGATGTCGTAGCCGGGTATGCATGTGCTGGTCACGTAGGCATCGCTCGCGGTGTAGTGCACGCTGAGGACGTTAGTGGCAATGCCGCCGTAGCCGGTCTCGTTGCCGGGGTTGATGATCCACGAGGTCACCGTGGGGCCTTGCGCGAGGCCTTGGCCGGCGAAGAGGATCGGAAGCAGGAGCAGGGATGCGCGCATGGGGTCGGTCGGTTTGCCCTTCGACAGGGTCCGGCGGGTTTGGTTCAATTCGATGCGCGCTATCGGCTGAGACGGGCCTCGCTCCGGCCGAAGGCGCATCCAAGTATCACTCGCTATGGCGAACAGGCGCCGATCCGCATCACCCGGGGGGTGCAGCGCCACGCAAATCGGGTGCGCTGCTGCGCCCGGCCTATGGGCTTGTCCCTCAGCGAACTACCGCCTCCGGAAACGGGAGCGATCGTTAAGGCAATATGAATTCTTCGCCGGAATGAGGAAAGCCCTTCGGCCAATGGGCCGGTTCTTCGATCTTCACCGATGCGAATGCCACAAGCTGCATCCTTCCAACCCGAACTGCGAGACCAAGGTCCCGTCGCTGCCCAGCATCTGCTGGCCAGTGGCGACCTGGAAGTGCTGCGCATCACCAAGCCCGTCCGTTCGGAGGGGGATGCGCTGGTTTTCGCAGGTGTCCCGATGCGCCAGGGTGCCAAGGCGCGCGGGGTGCGCGTTCGCTTCACGCCCGACTTCCTGTCGGTGCCGCCTCGCTTGGACGAGGCCAGTGGGCTCATCGAGCTCTACTATCCGCATCGCGACCATCCCGAGGTTCAAAGCCTGTTGAACTCCAAGCGCAACCGCTTCTGCTACTATTGGCGCTCGAAGCGCAGCGGCCAGGCGCACGCGTGGCTGCTCAGCTCGTCTTGATTCAGCGGAGCGCTGTGCCCACAGAGCCCCACCAGGGCTGCACCTCGAACTTGAGCCGTCCGGCCTTCACCAGCGGGTCATTCAGGAGGTAGCCTTCCACTTCCTCGCGGGAATCGCAATCGTACAGGAGGATTCCCCTCCAGCCCATTTCATTGCGGCCGAACGGTCCGGCCATCACGATGAGTCCGCGCCTGGCCTGCTCGTCCTGATGGGCGAGATGCTCGGCTTGGAGCCGCGCGGCATGAAGGCTGTCGAGCGCCGGCCCATCGCCCTTGGAGTACAGCACGAACCAGTACTGCTTCATGTGGTAGGTGCTGTCAGCGATGGTCACATCGAATGTCCGCTGGGCCACCAAGGACCCCGCTGCACAGCAGATGAGGAGGAGGAAGACAGCGCGGATCATGGCATTCCGTTGTTCAGCGCCACTTCTCGCGGCGTGCCTTGGCCAGTACCTCGGCCACGTAGGTTGATTTGCCAGCGGTGTAGGCGGTGCGGTCCTTCGGGTGCTTGCGCGCCAGCTCGGCCTTGATCTCCGCGTAGCGCTGGGCCTCCTCGGGGAAGGCGCATAGGTAGTCGCGGAAAACGATGCGGTCCACGCTGGCCTGGCCGGGCGGCACCATGTGGATGTGCGCGATGCGCTGGCCATTGGCATCGCGCAGGATGAACCACGCGTAGTATGGCGCCGCATCGCCGATGGTGGGCCGCCAGATGAACTCGAAGCCCGCCTCTTCCATCACCGGGGCAACGGTGTCGCGCACTTCGTCCAGGTCGCTCACCTCCACCTGCACATCGATGATGGGCTTGGCGCTGAGGCCAGGCACAGCGGTGCTGCCGATGTGCGCGATGCGCTGCATCAGCCGGCGCGGCACAAGGCGCTTCACCTCCTTCTCCAGCTCCAAGTACCGCTGCGGCCATGCGGGGTCATAGGCCACCACATCAACCTTCTCCTTCATGAGCGCCTTGATGCGCTTCTCCATCCGCGGGTCCATCATATCGTTGGCGAACCTAGCGTTCCGCTGTAGATGTTGAAGCGCTGTCCGCGCAGGAATCCGATGAGCGTGAGTCCCGAATCGCGCGCCAGTTCCACGGCCAGCGACGAGGGCGCGCCCACCGCCGCCATGAGCGGCACGCCGGCCACCATGCACTTCTGCACCAGCTCGAAGCCCGCCCGGCCGCTCACGAGCAACTGGCCCTCGCTGGTCGCCACCCCGCCGTTCAAGGCCGCGCCGATGACCTTGTCCACCGCATTGTGGCGGCCCACATCCTCGCG
>CAZJTB010000425.1:0-2926 GCA_964548485.1 uncultured Chryseobacterium sp.
GGGTGTTCTGGCGGTGCAGCGCGTTCACGGCGATGGAGTAGGGCTTGCCGGGCCAGAGGCGGGTGTAGCCAATGTTGCTCTGGAACGTGTTGGTGAGGAAGTCGGCGGTGGAGCTGTTGAAGTTGTTGCGGAAGTTGTTGCTGGTGCCGGCGTTCACGCTGGCATTGAAGCGGCTGGTGAGGCTGGCGCGCGGATCGACCAGATGGCTCCAATTGATGAAGAGGTTGCGCTGGCGGCTGAAATCAGGGAATTCCGGGTCGCTGTTGAGCAGGGTGCTGTGGTTTACCTGCAGGTTGCCGCTGTAGCGATAGCGCGCTTTGTAGCGGGTGGTGGCGCGCAGGGCCCAGCTGCCGCGGCTGTAGATATCGCCCGTGAGCTGCAGGTCGGCGCGCTCGCCCAACTGCTGGTACCAGCCGCCGTTGAGCAGGAAGTAGCCCAGCGCCGCGTTGTTGCCCCACACGGGGATGAGCACGCCGCTGCTGCCGCCCTTCTTGTTGGGGAAGAGCCCGAAGGGGATGGCCAGCGGCGTGGGCACCTTGCGGAACTTCATGTAGGCGGGCCCGCGCACGATCTTGTCGTCGGGCAGCACCATCATGCGGCTCACTTGGAAGTGGTAGTGCGGCTTGGGGCGGTCGCAGGTGGTGAGCTTGCCGCCCAGGCTGTGCACCTCGCCGCTGGGGTGCCGCTTGCTCAGGCTGGCATGCACCCAGGCGCCCTGCTCCTCGGTGCGCACCTCGCGGATGATGCCGGTCTTGGTGCGTAGGTTCACCCGTATGCTGTCGGCATCGATGGTGTGGCCATCCTGGGTGAGGCGCGGCTTGCCCGCCATGGCACCCGTGCTGTCCGGCGCACCAAAGCTCATGGCTTCCTCGCTCCTGAGGCTGAAGATGATGCGGTCGGCGCTGAGCTGCGTGCCCTGGTACTGCACCGTGGCCGCCCCGAAGAGGTACACGGCTTGCTCAGCAATATCGTAACGGATGCTGTCGCGCGCGCCGTAGCGCACCTCGGCCTCCAGCTTCTGCGCCGCTACCCGCAATGCCGGGCACATCAACAGCAACGTGATGAAAACTGCGAAACCCGCGCTCCTGCCGCCGATGGGCCTGCCTCTTTCTTCGCGCATCGATGGCGGATTGCGTCGCGGTGCTCTGGGCCGTTCGCGCTCTCGCGGCAACGGCCCGCAAAGTACGCACCGCCCCGAACGCCGGATGGAACGCCTCCTTCGACCTTTCCTTGCCGCGTTAACGATCGTTGCCTGCGCCGCGCTCGTGCATGCCCAGGGCCGCGACCCGCACCGCATCCGCACCATCGTGCTCGATGCAGGCCATGGCGGCAAGGACCCCGGCAACCTCGGCACCGGCCGCTACAAGACCACCGAGAAGCATGTGTCGCTCAACGTGGCCAAGCGCGTGGGCAGGTACCTCAACGAGGCCTACTCCGATGTGAAGGTGGTGTACACCCGCGAGGACGACCGCTTCATCGAGCTCATGGAGCGCACCCAGATCGCCAACCGCGCCAAGGCCGACATCTTCCTCAGCATCCACTGCAACGCCAATGACAGCAAGGACCCGCACGGCTGCGAGACCTACGTGATGGGCCTGCACAAGACCGAGGCCAACATGAAGGTGGCCATGAAGGAGAACGCCGCCATCCTGCTCGAGGACGGCCACGAGCTGAAGTACGGCGGCTACGACCCCAAGCGGCCCGAGAGCCAGATCGAGCTCAGCCTGCGCCAGAACGTGCACCTGGACCAGAGCCTCCTGCTCAGCTCGCTCATCCAGAAGCAGTTCAAGGACCGTGTGGGCCGCGTGGATCGCGGCGTGAAGCAGGCCGGCTTCCTGGTGATCAGCTACACCACCATGCCCGCCGTGCTCATCGAGCTGGGCTTCCTCACCAATCCCAAAGAGGAGGATTTCCTGCAGACCGATGAAGGGCAGGACTACATGGCCAGCGCCATCTACCGCGCCATCAAGGAGTACAAGGCCATCGTGGAGGGCGTGCCGGTGGAGAACGCCAGCGAGGCCAAGCCCGACAGCACCCGCGTGGAGGTGAAGGATCCCGCCGTGCAGGGCAATCCCGATCCGAAGCCGGCCAAAGTCGAAGTGCGCTTCAAGGTGCAGATCGCCACCAGCACCAAGCGCATCGAACCGAAGCCGAAGAACTTCAACGGGCTGGAGGGCGTGGAGGAGCACAAGGGCCAGGGGCTCTTCAAGTACACCGTGGGCGACGAGCCCACCCTGGCCGCCGCGCGCGAGCTGCAGCGCGCCTGCAAGGAGAAGGGATTCGAGGGCGCCTTCATCGTGGCCTTCCAGGACGGCGAGCGCATCGATCTGCAAAAGGCGGTTACTTTGGCCGAGGGCCGATAGCGCACGATGAAGAAGATCAAACGCGAGTACACCATCGCTGCCGTGGCCGTGGGCGGCATCCTGCTGCTCATCTTCGGGCTCAACTACCTCAAGGGCCTCGACCTCCTCACCAAGCGCAACGTGTTCCACGCCGTTTACAATGATGTGAGCGGCGTAACGAGCGCATCGCCCGTGTTCCTCAACGGCCTGAAGGTGGGCCAGGTGGTGGGCACCGAGCTCATGCCCGATGGCAGCGGGCGCATAGTCGTGAGCTTTCAGTTGAACGAGCGGCAGCTGAAGCTCCCCAAGGACACCAAGCTGCAGATCTACAGCGCCGACCTATTCACGCGCGCCCTGCAGATCATCCGCGGGCAATCGAGCCAGCTCGCCCAGGCAGGAGACACGCTGCTGGGCGATGCCGAATTGAGCCTCACCGATGCCGTGGGCCAGCAGATCGATCCGTTGAAGCGCAAGGCCGAGGCCATGTTCGCCAATGTGGATTCGCTGCTCACCGCGCTGCAGCGCATCCTCAACGACAGCACCGTGGGCGATATCGACGCGAGCTTCTCCAGCATCCGCGGCAC
>CAZJTB010000426.1:0-2910 GCA_964548485.1 uncultured Chryseobacterium sp.
GGCGCTGCCCTTCAGCATCGCGGCCACGCTGGGCGGTGCGCTGGCCATCTTCATCGGCTTCCGCAACAACAGCGCGTACGGCCGGTGGTGGGAGGCGCGCACCCTGTGGGGCGGCATCGTGAACAGCACACGGGTGCTGGCGCGGTTGACCATCACCTTCACTGACAGCCATGCGCATCAGCCCAACTACGACCGCGCCCGCAGCGAGGCCTTCAAGCGCGAGATGGTGCTGAAGGTGATCGCCTGGGTCCATGCCCTGCGCATCCACCTGCGCGGTCAGCAGACCTGGCCCGAGCTGGCGCCGCTGCTGCCACCGCCCGACCTGGACGAGGTGCTGAAGGCGAACAACAAGCCCAACATCGTGATGCAGCAGATCGGCCGCCGCATCTACCAGGCCATGGCCGACGGCACCTTGGGCGGCTTCGACAGCTTCCAGATGGAAGGGCAGCTGCTGGCGTTGGCGAATCACCAAGGCGGCTGCGAGCGCATCAAGAACACCCCGCTGCTGCGGCAGTACCACTTCTTCACGCGGTTCTTCCTGCAGGTCTTCATCGTGCTGCTGCCCTTCTGCCTGGTGGCGGAGCTCGAGCGCATGGGCATCGGCTGGGTGGTGGTGCCCGTGGCGCTCATCATCAGCTTCGTATTCGCCATCATCGGCAAGGTGGGCGAGGTGAACGAGGACCCCTTCGAGGGCCGCATCACCGACGTGCCGATCAGCGCGCTGTGCAACACCATCGAGCGCGACTTGCGGGAGCTGCTGGGTGAGACGGAACTGCCCGCGAAGCTGCAAGCGGTGGACGGATACCTCGATTGAGCCATGCGCACGCTGCTCGCCATCGGTGGCCTCGCACTTGCATCGCTTGCCCAGGCCCAACTCAGCGAGGCCGACACCCTGCGCTGGCAGTACCGCGTGAGCGCCACCGGCAACTGGCTGCGCGGCAACATCGAGCAGTTCATGCTGCTGGGCACCGGCGAGGTGGCGCACGTGCGGGAGCATTGGGGCTTCAAGAGCGCGATCAACTACCAGTACGGCACCTTCTTCTACCGGCAGACGCTGGGCGAGGGCATCTGGCGCAACTTCGTTTACGCGAACCCGCGGGCCCGGCTTTACCCTTACCTGATGCTGTGGTATCAACAGAGCTACCAGCGCGGCATCGACCACCGCACTCAGGTGGGTCCGGGCGTCACGTACGTGCTGCTTCGGAAGAACGCGCAGCTGCTGAAGCTATCCGCCACCGGCACCTACGAATCGAGCACATTCCGCACGGCCGACTTCCGCGAGCGCATCGACCTCATCGATCCCCTGATCGAGACCTGGCGCATCACCGGTCGCCTCTATGGAGAGCACCGGATCATGGAGGGCCTGATGCGCCTGCAGTACGAGGCCTGGGTGCAGCCCTCGCTCACCGATGCCGACAACCTGCGCGCCCACGTGGAAGCAGCCCTCAGCATCCCCTTGAAGAAAGGCTTCGCGCTGCGCCAGGCCGTGAACTGGAGCTACGAGAGCGTGGTGCAGCGGCCCAACAGCTATACCGACATGCTATGGACCTTTGGGGTGAGCTACGAGGGCCGCTCGAAGGCCCACTGACAACGAACAACGAACCGACACACCCATGACCATCACCATCATCGGCGCCGGCAACATCGGCGGTACGCTTGCGGAGAAATGGAAGGCCGCAGGTCACAGCATCCTGATCGGCGCACGCAACCCGAACGACGAGGAGACCGTGACCCGGGCCAAGGGCATCGGTGCCCGTGTGATGCCCATCGCGGACGCCGTGAAGGCAGGTAATGCGGTGCTCATCGCCACTCCGGGAAAAGTCGTGGTGGACCTCGCCTCATCGCTTGGTTCAGCGCTCACCGGCAAGCTGGTGATGGACGCCACCAACATGGCAGGAGCGCCGGGCACCAGTCCTGGATTCGATGCCCTCAAACGCGCCGGGGGCGATGTGGTGAAGGTCTTCAACTGCACCGGCTGGGAGAACCTCGCTGATGTACGCTACGGAAATATGTTGGCGGACATGTTCATGGCAGGCGGCAGCGCCGATGCGAAAGCGAAGGTCACGGAGCTGGTGAAGGCCTTGGGCTTCGCGGACTGCATTGACCTGGGCGGCGACGACAAGGTGCCCATCCTCGAAGGCTTCGCGCTGGTGTGGATCGACCTGGCCATCTTCCAGAAGATGGGAAGGGGCATCGCGTTCAAGCTGCTTCGGCGATAGTCGCCACCTTGCAGGCTCATTGCACCCGCCACCATGACGACCAACCGGCTCGAAGCCTTCAGCGACGGCGTGCTCGCCATCATCATCACCATCATGGTGCTGGCCCTGCAAGTGCCCACGCAGCCCACCTGGCAGGCTGTCATCGCGCTGTGGCCCGTTTTCCTGAGCTACGTGCTCAGCTTCATCTACATCGGCATCTACTGGAACAATCACCATCATCTGTTCCAGGCGGCGCGCTCGGTCTCGGGTGGTGTGCTCTGGGCCAACCTGCACCTGCTGTTCTGGCTATCGCTGCTGCCCTTCACCACGGCGTGGATGGGCGAGAACGCCTTCGACCGCAACCCCATGATGCTCTACGGCATGAACCTGCTCATTTGCGCGGTGGCCTACTATGTCCTGGTCCTTCACCTCTCCGCGCATCATGGTCCAGAGAGCGCGTTTACCCGGGCGCTGGGAAGCGATGCGAAGGGCAAGGTCTCCATGGTCGGCTACATCATCGGTCTTGCAGCCACCTGGTGGCTTTCGCCATGGGTCGGCTATGCGGCCTTCACGCTTGTGGCCTTCTTGTGGATGGTGCCCGACAAGCGCATGGAACGCGCCTACAGTGAGCACGGCGCTGCCGCTCCGCACCCGAACGACCGAACACTATAACCCATCACCACGGACCTCTACACGCAAGTCTTCGAGAACA